>JASHVC010000685.1 GCA_030039655.1 Xanthobacteraceae bacterium
TCGGATAGTTCGGAATGCCTTCGAACATCAGCGTGGTGGCGCCGTTCGCCAGCGGCCCGTAAACGATATAGCTGTGACCCGTGACCCAGCCGACGTCGGCGGTGCACCAATAGATGTCACCGTCATGATAATCGAACACGTACTGATGCGTCATCGACGTGTAGACCAGATAGCCGGCGGTGGTGTGCAGCACGCCCTTCGGCTTACCGGTCGAGCCCGACGTGTAAAGGATGAACAGCGGATCTTCGGCGTTCATCTCCGCGCACGGGCACTCCGCTGTCACTTGCGCCGCCGCCTCGTGGTACCAGACGTCGCGCCCTGGCGTCATGTCGACGGCGCCGCCCGTGCGTTTCACTACGATGACGTGATCGACGCCGCCGGCCTTGGCGATCGCGGCGTCGGTGTTGGCCTTGAGGGGCACCTTACGTCCGCCGCGCAAACCCTCGTCGGCGGTGATGACGACGTTCGACTTGCAGTCCTCGATGCGGCCGGCGAGCGAATCCGGCGAAAATCCGCCGAACACCACCGAATGGATCGCACCGATGCGTGCGCAGGCGAGGATCGCGTACGCGGCTTCGGGGATCATCGGCATGTAGATGGTGACGCGGTCGCCTTTCTTGACGTTGCGATTGCGCAGGATGTTGGCGAAGCGGCACACTTCGTCGTGCAGCTCGCGGTAGGTGATCTTTTTTGATTCTTTCGGGTCGTCGCCTTCCCAGATGATGGCGGTCTGGTTGCCGCGGCTGTGCAGGTGGCGGTCGATGCAATTGTAAGCGGCGTTGGTGGCGCCGTCCTCGAACCACTTGATCGAGACGGGCTTGGCGAAAGACGTATTCTTAACCTTACTGAATTGTTTCATCCAATGAATGCGCTTGGCCTGTTCGGCCCAAAAGGCATTGGGATCCTTGAGGGAGGCGGCGTACATCGCCTGATACTTGGCGTCGTCCACATAGGCGCGCTTCTTCCATTCCGCCGGAACGTCATAAATCTTTTCGGCCATCGCGTTCCTCCGTCGCCGCGGCGCTCAAACGCTCATTCGGCAGGCTTACTTTTCGTACACCATTATGCGCCGGTGACCGCGAAGCCGACAAGACCGCTCGTCTCATCCGTTTGTCGCAGCAAAAGGAAATTCCGCAAGCGCGAGGCCATCGCGTATAATGCGAGCGACACGACCGAGGGCCATCATGCGCCGCGCCATCATCGCTTTCTTCGCCGCTGCTTTCTTCGCCGCCAGTCCCGGATGGGCGCAGACGCCGCCGACTTTACCTCCACCGCCAGAAAATCTCGCCGCGGCCCGCGAGTTGATTCAAGTCATGAAAGCGACCGACCAGTTCAAAGTTCTGCTGCCGACCATCATGCAGGCACTCAAACCCGCCTTCGTTCAGGGCAAGCCGGAGATGGAGAAAGACTTTGACGCGATTATTCCAGCCATCAACGCTGTCGCGGCGCGCCGGGTCAATGAGCTTGCGGAGGCGTTGGCCGTCATCTACGCGAGCAACTTCAGCGTCGCCGAAATCCATGACATCGAGGCATTCTACCGGTCGCCGACGGGGCAGAAGTTTCTCGTGCAGCAGCCCGTGATTGCGCACGAAAGCATGGTGGCTGGTCAGCAGTGGGCGAGGGCGCTCACGGGCGAGCTTAGGCAGGCAATCACAGAGGAGCTGCGCAAGCGCGGACACGCCAATTGACGGCGAGAGTGCCCGCGTCCGTGCTGATTGTTGCTAACGGACAGGTCCGCTGAGGATCACACCGAAGCGGTGATCCATTGCTCCAGCTTTTGCTTCGGCGCGGCGCCGACCTGACGGGAGGCGAGCTGCCCGTCCTTGAACAGCATCAGCGTCGGAATCGACATGATGCCGTATTTCGACGCCGTGCCGGGGTTCTCGTCGACATTGAGCTTGACGATCTTCACCTTGCCATTGAGCGACTTGGAAATCTCTTCAAGGGCAGGGGCGATCATGCGGCACGGCCCGCACCACTCTGCCCAGAAGTCGACCACGACAGGCTCGTTGGCTTTGAGTACGTCCTGATCAAAGGTCGCGTCGGTTGTTTTGTCGACCATGGCAAACCTCACTGTTTTGGCATTTTTGGAAGAATCGGCGGCCGGAGGTCAACCAACGTATGAACGGTCCGCTATGGCGTCAAGGGACGTTCACCGCGGAGTGAGATTCCGCCAGAACCTGCGCCAGTGCAGCATCCGCGGCTGGCCCAGGCACTTCGATGAGACGCGGACCGGCCGTGAAGAGCAACGCGGCGCGAACGGTCTTTTCAGGGTAGAGGCGCGCGAGCAACGCGCGATAGAGCGCGAGCTGCGCCACATAGGGCTTGGGCACGTCGTCGAGGCGAGCCGGAACGGCGCCATCGGATTTATAGTCGGCGATGAGGACTGCATCCTCGACGATGCTGAGCCGATCCACTTGCCCGGACACTGCGACCGGCTCCCGGCCCGCACGATTGATACGGCCGACGATCGACACCTCGGCGCGGCTTCCTGGTGCGAAAATCTGGGCAAAGCTCGCGTCGCTGAGAATGGCCAAGACTTGCCTCGCGATCTCTGCGCGCACTGCTTCAGCAAAGTCCGCGGCAGCGCTCGCCAGAAAGCGATTGGCCGCGTCCAGCCGGCGCGCTACTGGGATATCGGGCAACGATTGCATCAGGCGATGCACAATGCGCCCGCGCTCAAGCGCCTTGTGGCGTTCGCTTGCTGTGCCGGCCGGGGAGGCGACGCGGCCAATCTCTTCCTCAAAGGCCGTGGACGGCGAGAGCGGCTCTGGCCGCGGCGCCTGCGCGGAAGCGGGTTCGCGCAGCCAAGAAGGAAGTGCGGGTGGTGGCACGATTTTCTCGGCGGCCGCTGCAGTTGCCGCAAGCGCTGCCGTCATCGCGGTGCCCGGCCTCCGATAGCGCCGAACCTTCTCGCCGTTCTCCTCTTCCTCGACAAGATAGGGATCGAGCGCGTTTTGAATCAGCTCGTACCAGCAACGTTTCAGTATTCCGCGGACCCCTTCCGCCCCACAGATAATCAGTCGGTCCGCAGCGCGTGTCATGGCGACGTAGAGCAGCCGCCGATATTCATCCTCGGCCTCATCGAGTGCCGCCTGGCGT
>JASHVC010000686.1 GCA_030039655.1 Xanthobacteraceae bacterium
AATTCCAGGATGCCGCTGCTGAGCACGGTGATATTTGATACTGTGCCTCCCGACGACACGACGTCGATGCCGCCGCTGGAGACCGTGGTGCCGCTCGCGGTGCCGCCGGACTCCACCACTTGCGAACCGCCGAGAAGCACCGTCACGCCGCTCGCATACCCATAGTCAAGCTGCGTACCGGAGATTTGCCCACCGAGATCGCTGCCGCCGGCGCTGACGATTTCGGTGGCGCCGGCGCTGAGCGTAAAGTTGCTCTGCGTGTAGCCGGAGCCAATCTCCTCGGTGCCACCCGAACTGATAGTCAAGCTGCCGCTTGCCGTCGCACCCTTGAGCAATTCCAGGATGCCGCTGCTGAGCACGGTGATATTTGATACTGTGCCTCCCGACGACACGACGTCGATGCCGCCGCTGGAGACCGTGGTGCCGCTCGCGGTGCCGCCGGACTCCACCACTTGCGAACCGCCGAGAAGCACCGTCACGCCGCTCGCATAGCCGTAGTCAAGCTGCGTGCCGGAGATCTTCCCACCAAGGTCGCTGCCGCCTGCACTGACGATTTCCGTAGCGCCAGCCGAAACCGTGGTGCTGCTCGCCGTGCCGCCGGACTCCACCACCTGCGAGCCGCCGGTGAACACCGTCCCGCCGCTCGCATACCCATAGTCAAGCTGCGTACCGGAAATCAGCGCACCGAGATCGCTGCCCCCGGCACTGACGATTTCGCTGCCACCAACCGAAATCGTCGTGCTACGCGCCGAACCACCCGACGACACGATGTCGGTGCCACCACTGGAGACTGTGGTGCTGCTCGCCCTGGCGCCGGACTCCACCACCTGCGAGCCGCCCCTGAACACCGTCCCGCCGCTCGCGTACCCATAGTCAAGCTGCGTACCGGAGATCTGCCCAACAAGATCGCTGCCACCCGCGCTGACGATTTCGCTGCCGCTAGCCGAAATCGTGGTGCTGCGTGCCAAGCCGCCCGACGACACAATGTCGGTGCCGCCGCTGGAGACCGTGGTGGTGCTCGCCGTACCGCCGGACTCCACCACCTGCGAGCCGCCACTGAATACCGTCGCGCCACTCGCATATCCATAATCAAGCTGCGTACCGGAGATCTTCGCACCGAGATCGCTGCCGCCGGCGCTGACGATTTCGGTGGCACCGGCGCTGAGCGTAACATTGCTTTGCGTGTAGCCGGAGCCAATCTCCTCGGTGCCGCCCGAACTGATGGTCAAGCCGCCGCTTGCCGTCGCACCACTGAGCAGCTCCAAGATACCGCCGCTGAGCACGGTGATACCGCTGATCACGCCACCCGATGCCACCTCCAGTGTCACACCGCTGCTGACGGTAGAGCTGAACGTGTAGCCGGAGACGATCTCCTCCGTGCCGCCTGCGCTGATTTTAGTCGCGCTTACGATCGCGCCACCAAACAGCTCGAGCGTACCGCCACTCGACACTGTGGTGCTAATCACTGTGCCGGAAGACAGCACCTCAACCAGACCGCCGCTGAGAATTTGGAGGCCGTTGCTAGTCTGTCCTGAGGACACGATCAGCGGACCGCTACCAGCCCCTGACAGAAAGATGTCAGTGCCGGACATCCCATCACTGTTCAGCGTGAATTGGCCCGACAGTGCTGAAGCAAAATTAATGTCGTAGGTCGAGCCGCCTTCGGACACCACCAGCACGCTGCCGGAGGTCGACACCGTTGCTCCGCTGACAAACGCCACGCTCGAAAGATCAATGACGCTGTCCGACGTGAGACCACCGCTGATGACCAGGCCCGACGGTATCGACGAGCTGGCAATGTTCAGTGTCCCGCCGCTGACAAAATCAACGGCGCCAGCCGACGCCCCGGAACTGAGCACCAGTGCCCCACCCGCAATCGTCGTGGTGCCCGCAAGGCCCCCACCGCTTGACACAATCTCGGAGCCGCCGCTGTTGATCGTTGTGTTGGACGCAGTCCCACTGCCACCCGCCCCGACGATCTGTGAGCCTCCGTTCTCGATCGTGGTATCGATTGCCGTTCCGGTTCCGCCGCTCTCACCGACGTCCTGCTCGCCACCGTTCTCGATCGTGGTATTGATTGCCGTTCCGGTGCCGTTGTAGCCGAGTTGCTGTAAACCTCCGCTCTCGATAATGGTGTTGGATACTGTCGCGGTGCCGCCGAAGAAGCCGAGTTGCTGGGAACCACCGCTCTCGATCGTGGTATCGATCGCCGTCCCTGTTCCTCCCCACCCGACCAACTGAGCGCCACCGTTCTCGATAGTGGTGCTGGTCGCCGTACCGGTGCCGCCGTTTAAGCCGACGTCCTGCTGGCCTCCATTTTCGACGATGGTGCTGATCGCCGTCCCAGGGCCACCACCCGAGCCGACGTCCTGCTCGGCTCCGTTATCAATCGTGGTGCTGGTCGCCGTCCCGCCCGAGGTGACAAGCATGTAACTGCTAACAACACCGCTTCCCAGATAGGCGCCCGTCTCAGTGCCAAAGACGATCTCGCTACCGCCCGCTAGAATCTGTGAATCGCTACCAGCACCACCAGAGCTGATTGTCAGAGACCCGCCTGAGCTGACCGTCGTGCTGGTTGCCTCCCCTGTGGCGGGGACAAACATCGAACCACCGGACAAGACGGTGTCGTCCGAGTCCGATCCGCCGGAGGACACGGTATAAGAGGTACTTACTGTGACGCTCAAGCGGACAACCTCACGTTAGCGATCACCCGCCGAAGGAGGGGGTTAGTACCTCACGTAAGGCGCATTCGCGGCCAGTCTCGCAAACGCGCTTGTCCACAACCCTCTATCATCCCCGCCAGCCAATAGACGACCTTGCCAAAAAAGCATTGACGCGTGATTGATACATACGGAAAAATACTACTGGACGGATTTCTTGGCGCGCCGATCGCGATGACTATTTTTAGAACTCGCCTCGAGCGCTTGACGCTCGCGAGCGCGCCGAAGTCGATGGCGTCTGCCAGCCTGTACTCACGGGACTCCAGCGCAGACTAAGCGCGGCCCAGCGGATGCCTTGAGCAAAACGATAGCAATCCTGTACCGGAATACCAACAATTAACGCCGATTTTGCTCCGTCGAGGCCAGCAAGAACGCGACGCTTGCTAACCATGACTATTCTGCGGTCGGCAGAAATCGCCAGCGTTTTTGATCGTCCCGCGCGCGCAGCTGAAAATGGCATGCCGCATGCTTAAGCCAAGCCGAAAGATTTTTCATGTGCCTGCCATCGTCCAGTAACGACGCAAGGCACGCGACTCCGCAATCGGCACAACGAAATATCAATGCTCTTCTCCTTGTATTGGCCATCAGTAAGTGACCGCAATCGTCGCCAAGAGGGTAGGATCAATGCTTCGCATCTACGTTCGCCGATTCCTGCGCGATCGCAGAGGCAGCAGCGCGATGATCTTCGGGCTATCGCTTATTCCCATCTTCTTCCTAACCGGGATGACGATGGATTTCATGTCTGCCGCACAGAAGCGTGCGCGCCTTAACGCGGCGGCGGATGCTGCCGCGCTCGCTGCTGTGACGCCTGCGATGATGACCCAAGCGAACAGCGCCGCATTAACCGCCGCGACCAACATGTTCAACGCCATGGCGGCCAATATCAACGCGGCAACTGTGAGCGCACCCACCATTAATATCACCAATGCCGGGCTGGTCCGGACCGTCACGGTCAGTTACACGGCCACCTCGACAAACACGTTCCCCAACGTCTTAGCGCTGCTAACCAAGACGCCCGAGACAACGTGGCCGATGTCGGGCTCAGCAACGGCGACTTCTTATGGCGCGCCGAACATCAACTTCTATCTGTTGCTCGACAATTCGCCATCGATGGATATTGCCGCAACTTCCTCCGGCATCACCACAATGGTTAACAACACCTCGCAGCAGGGAGGCTGCGCGCTTGCCTGCCACGAGACCAATCCAACCTCGGCAGACGTCGCGGGGAACCCAAACGGCGAAGACAATTATACGCTGGCACAAAACTTGGGCGTGGTGACACGCATCGAGCTCATGGCCCAGGCGACGTCAGCGCTGATGACCTCGGCGGCCGATACGGAGGCGGCCAATAACGCCACCTACCAGATGGCGATCTACACGTTCAACGGAACCGGACTTTC
>JASHVC010000687.1 GCA_030039655.1 Xanthobacteraceae bacterium
CCCTTTAGGAATACTGTTGCTGTAAGCCGATGCGGCGGCATCGGGAACCCACCGGCATATGGCCGGCCCGACTTTGACGCCGCCGCGCACATGGAGGCGCCGTCGCAATGACCCAAAAGTACTCTCTCAACATTAATGGCCAGGACCATACGGTCGAAACCGATCCAGACACGCCGCTGCTCTACGTGCTGCGCGATGAAGTCGGTCTCAATAATCCGCATTTCGGTTGCGGGCTCGGCCAATGCGGTGCCTGCACGGTGCACCTCGACGGCCAGCCGGTTCGTTCCTGCAGGCGGCCCATCTCGGAGGTCGGCAACAAGAAAGTCGTGACGCTCGCCGGCCTCGGCACGCCCGAGCATCCGCATCCGTTGCAGACAGCCTATGTGGAAGAGCAGGTCCCGCAATGTGCCTACTGCATCAACGGTTGGATCATGACCGCCGCCGCGTTCCTGCGCGATAAGAAGAAACCCACGGACGAAGAAATTCGTACCGCATTGCGGACGGTGAAATGCCGCTGCGGGACCCACATGGCCATCCTCCGCGCCGTCAAGCGCGCCGCAACGATGATGGGTTGAGGGAGGACGCCATGACCAGAATGGAAAAATCCGCACACTTCTCCCGCCGCACATTCCTCAAGGCCGGCGGCGCGCTTGTCGTCTCGATCGGCGCTCCAATCCCATTCGAAGCCGCGAACGCGGCCGATGGCGCCACGGCTGTGGCGATCAAGCCGCCGCTCACCCCCGACCAGCTGTCGTCCTACATCGCCGTCAACGCCGACGGCACCGTCTCGGCCTATTTCGGCAAGATGGACATGGGCCAAGGGCTGTCGGTCGCCATTCGGCAGATCGTGGCGGAAGAGCTCGATGCGCCGTTCGATCAAGTGAAAATATTCATCGGCGATACAGCCAACAGCGTCAATCAAGGCGGCGCCTCCGGTTCGACCGGCGTGCAGGAGGGCGGCAAGCAAATGCGCATGGCCGCCGCCGAGGCGCGGCGCGTGCTGGTGGAAATGGCAGCCGACAAGCTTGGTGTGCCGGCCGATCAGCTCTCCGTGAAAGATGGCGTGGTCCAAGCCAAAACCGATGCGGCGAAGAAGATCAGCTACGCCCAATTGATCGGCGGGCAGTTCTTCAACGTTCATCTCGATTGGAACGGGAAATACGGCAATCCGCTTTACGCGCCCGGGAAGGCCAAGCCGAAGGACCCGAAGGATTATACGGTCGTTGGGCAGCCGCTTCCGCGCGACGACATCGCTCCGAAAGTTTACGCCCGGGCCGATTTTTGCACCGACATAAGAGTCCCCGGCATGGTGCACGGACGAATGATCCGGCCGGCCGTCGCCGGCGCGGTGCCGGTGAAGGTCGACGAAAGCTCGATCAAAGATATCCCGTCCGCCGAGATCGTCTGGGACAAGGGCTTCCTTGGCGTCGTCGCCGACAAGGAATGGCACGCAATCAAGGCCGCGCAGCAGCTCAAGGTCGACTGGTCCGACACCAGTCCGCCATTCCCCGATCAGGCTGCGCTTTACGATCACATTCGCAAGGCAACCGTGCGCAAGCGCGAGGTCGGCGGCAAGGAAGCCGGCAACGTCGAGGAGGCTTTCAAGACCGCGGCGCGCGTGATCGAGGCTGAATACGAGTGGCCCTTCCAATCGCACTCTTCCATGGGCCCGGCATGCGCCCTGGTCGACTTCAAGGACGGTCACGCCACTTGCTGGACCGGCACCCAGAAGGCGCACTTCGTGCAGACCGGAAATTCCGCCATCCTGCAAATACCGCAGGATGACGTCCACGTGATTTGGACGACGGGTCCGGGTTCTTACGGCCGAAACGACGCCGACGACTGTGCCGCCGACGCCGCGTTTCTCTCCAAGGCCGTCGGCAAGCCGGTGCGGCTGCAATACTCGCGCGAGCAGGGCACGGGCTGGGATCCGAAGGCCCCGGCTTCGATCCACAAGGTGCGCGCGGCGATCGATGGCGCAGGCAACGTCATCGCCTACGACTTCCTCAGCAAAGGTTTCTCGCGCATCGACGTCGATACCAACGGCAGCCAGCTAAAAGACACGCTGGCCGGACAAACACTCGGTGTCGAGCTGCACTCGGGCGACGGCTTCGGCATCCCGGGTGACTCGTACGGCTTCGCCAACAAGCGAACCGCGTGGGAGACGATTGCACCGCTGCTTGATCGCGCTTCGCCGTTGCGCAGTGCGCACATGCGCGATCCGGTCGGGCCGCAGATCCATTTCGCCAGCGAATCGTTCATCGACGAATTGGCGGCGGCGCTCAAGGTCGATCCGGTGGAGTTCCGGCTACGCTACGTGCGCGATCCGCGCGACATCGCCGTTATCAAAGCAGCGGCGGAGAAGGCCGGCTGGCAGCCGCGTCCTTCGCCGCGCACCGATCAGCGCGGCGACAAGGTCACCGGCCGCGGCATCAGCTACGCGCAGCGCGGCGCCACGCGCGTCGCGGTCATCGCCGAGGTGGATGTCGATCGTTCGACCGGCAGGATCTGGGCCCGCAAGTTCACCGTGGCGCACGATTGCGGGCTGATGATAAATCCGAATGGCTTGCATCACGCCATCGAGAACAACATCGTACAGGCTACTGGGCGCACTCTGTGGGAGGAGGTCAAGTTCGACAACAAGTCTGTGACCAGCGTCGATTGGCGGACTTATCCGATCCTCGACATGACCCAGGCGCCCGAGCAGGTCGACGTCGTTATGATCAATCGTCCGGATGTCGCGCCTTCCGGCGCCGGCGAGGCGGCGAGCCGGCCGGTGCCGGGCGCCATCGCCAACGCGGTCTTCGATGCCACCGGTGTTCGCATCCGCCGGGCGCCGTTCTCGCCCGACTACGTGAAGTCGGCGCTGTCTTGATGCGTCCTGCCCGGCCTCGTGCCGGGCATCCACGTCTTTGTTGCGGGCTCAAGACGTGGATGGCCGGGACAAGCCCGGCCATGACGTGAGAAGGTATGCGGTATAATTTGTTGCCATGACCACGATCGTCCGCACACTCGACGAGGCGCTCGCGCCCATTACCGACGGCTGTATGTTGGCGGTGGCGCGCGAAAGCTCGGGTGTGGCCATGGCGGCGACGCGAGCGCTGGTCCGGCGTGGCGTCAAGCGGCTGCACCTGATCACACTGCCCACGTCGAGCTTGCAGGCTGACCTTCTGATCGGCGCCGGCTGCATCGAGACCTTGGACACTTCCGGCGTCAGCCTCGGTGAGTTCGGCCCGGCGCCTCGGTTTTCGTCGGCGGTCATCTCCGGTGCGATCCGCGTCCGCGACGCCACCTGCCCGGCGCTGCACGCGCAGTTTCAGGCCGCCGAGAAGGGCGTGCCGTTCATGCCGTTGCGCGGCCTGCTCGGCTCTGACGTGTTGGCGCACCGGCCCGATTGGAAAACCGTCGATAATCCGTTCGGCAATGACGATCCAATCGTGCTGCTGCCGGCGCTCAAGCCCGACGTCTTGTTATTCCACGCCCCCTTCGCCGACCGCGACGGCAACGTCTTCATCGGCACGCAGCGCGAGCTATTCACCATGGCGCATGCGGCGCGTAAGACCGTCGTCACCGTGGAAAAAATTCACGACGGCGATCTGTTGCGCGATCCGCTGCTCGCGGCCGGCACGCTGCCCGGCTTCTATGTGGAAGCCGTCGCTGTGGAGCCGCGCGGATCGTGGCCGCTGCCGTTGCCGGATCATTACGGCATCGACGCCGCTCACATGGCTGAGTATGCCAAGCTCGCGGCGACGCCCGATGGCTTTGCTCAATATCTCGATCGCTACGTCTATGAAAAAGTCGCGGCGTGAACCGTGACGGAGCGCGAATTCCGCGACGAAGAATTACTAGCAGATGTCATCTGCCGGCTGATCGGCGACGTACGCCATGTGGCGGTCGGCGTCTCCTCGCCCATTCCAGCGACGGCGGCGCTGCTGGCGCGCGAACGCGGGGGCGGGCGGCCCTACGTCTCGCTGCTGGGCAGCCGCGCCCACACGTTCTTCACCGACGGCTCCCGCGAGTTATTTGACTGCGCCGGCCAAGGTCGCGTCGACGTGTTCTTTCTCTCGGGAGGACAAATCGACGGCGAGGGCAACATCAATCTCGTCACCATCGGCGACTACGAACATCCGAGGGTGCGCTTTCCAGGCTCGTTCGGCTCCGCCTATCTGTACTACGTTGTGCCGAAAGTGATCCTGTTCCGTGTCGAGCATTCGCGCCGCACGCTGGTGCCGAAAGTCGATTTCATCAGCGCGCCGGGCGGCAGCCCCGAAAATGTCTTTCGCACTGGTGGTCCGATCGCACTGGTCACCAACCGCTGCCTGTTTGATTTCGACCGTTCGCAGAAGCGCTTCCGCCTCGCCTGCGTGCATCCTGGACACAGCGTCGCCGAAGTGATCGAGAACACCGGCTTCGATTTCGACCGGCCGGCTGACGTGCCGACCACTCCGGCGCCGTCGGCCGAGACGCTACGCATGATGCGAATGGTCGTCGCGCCAATGCTGGCGGATGTCTATCCAGAGTTTGCCAAGAGGGTATTCGATCACGCCACGCCAATTCCGTCATCCTGAGGCGCAAGCGGCGCTTTGCGCCGAGCACCTCAGGGTGACGGATAGAGCGTTGCGCTGTCCGGCGCGCCGTGGTCTTTATCACGCGCGAAAATTGCGATGGGGGAAACATCCGGTGAAAACGGTTGAAGCGGCGGTGATTGGCGTCGGGTGGGTGGGCGGCACGCGCGCTGAAACGCTTGCGCGGACCGCTTTGGTGGACAAGCTGCATCTGTGCGACATCAAGCCGGACCGGCTCGCCGAGGTGAAAGCCCTATACAAGCCGGCGACGGCGACGCTCGACTATCAGGACATCATCAAGAACGAGCGAATTTCGGTGGTCTATATTTCGACCACGCCGGAGGCCAACCACTATCCGATCGCGCGCGACTGCCTGAGAGCTGGCAAAAACGTGATGCTGGAAAAGCCGATCGCTCTGGAGCTGTGGGAAGCCGATGAGCTGATTCAGCTGTCACATCGCAACAAGCTGAAATTCACCATCGGCTACTCACAACGCTTCAATCCAAAGGTGGCGTTTGCCAAGAAGAAGATCACGGACGGCACGCTCGGCAAGGTCGTCTCGGTGCTGGTCAGCCGGCATTTGTCGCGCGAGCTCGGCAAGAAGATCGCAAGCCGTGTGCGGCTCTCGCCGGTAGTGATGGAATCGACCAACGATCTCGACTTCGTGTTCTGGCTGCTGGAGCCGGCAAAGCCGGTGCGGGTCTACAGCCAGGGCGCTTACGGCTACATGGAGCCGATCAACGGCTCGCACGACATCATGTTCACCACCGTCACCATGGACAACGGCGTAGTGGTGATGATCGGCGGCGGTTGGAATCTGCCGCCGAGCTTTCCCAATTACTGTGCCACTTGGATCGAGATCACCGGCACCGAAGGCGCGCTGATCCTCGACGACACCCAGCGCGACAACTGGCTCAATACCGTCAAGCGCGGCCAGGAATTTCCGATGTCCACCATGCCTGGGGAATGGGTCGACAACGTGTTTGCGGGTGGCATGGCGCCGGAAACTATCCATTTCCTCGAAGCGTGCATCCGCGACACACCTGTGATGGTGACACCCGAGAGCGCGCGGCGCGTGATGGAGACTTACAGCGCGGCGGATCTCTCGGCCGACCGCAACGAGCCGATCGATCTGCCGCTGACGAACGAGACGATTTCGGGGATCGCCGAACTGAAAGCAAAGAACCGCGCGGGGTTGAACGTATGAAAAAGACCGCCAAAGGCGTTGGGCTTGCCATCATCGGCGCCGGCCGCGTGGGGCTGTTCCGCGGGGAAGTGGCGATGCGCCATCCCGCGGTGGAATGGATCGGCATCGCCGAACTCAATCACAATCGTGGCGGCGATGTCGGCGCGCGCATCGGCGCCGACTTCATTACCACCAGTCATCGCGAGCTGCTGGCGCGGCCGGAAGTGACCTGTGCGATCATCGCAACCGACGAACACCTGCACGTAGAGCCGATCATGGCCGCGGTGGAACGCGGCGTGCCGATGCTGATCGAGAAGCCGTTGGCGACAGACCTCGCTCAATCTGCGCGCGTGCTCAAGGCGATCACGGACGCCAAGCTCGACGCCGTCGTCGGCTACACCCAGCGCTTCCGCCGCAAGTGGCTCGGCGCCAAGGAGAAGGTACGCACCGGCGCGCTCGGCGACGTGACGCTGGTGAGTTCGCGTGCATTCATGAATCGTCTGGTCGCCATCGACAACTACAAACGCACTGACGATCCGGCGACGATCTCGCCCATGGTGATCTCGGGCACGCACGCGCTCGACATTGTTATGTGGTACATGGAAAAGAAAACGGCGGTCGAATGTTACGCGCGTTCGGTCGATAAGGTGCTCGGGCCGCTCTATCACGGGATTGACGCCACCGCCGGCATGATCGTGTTTTCCGACGGCGCGGTGCATACGCTCAGCATTTCCTGGGCACTGCCGATCACCTGGCCGGGCGCGGTGTACAGCCTCGAAGTCGGCATCAACGGGACCGACGGGGTGCTGACCATCGACGACACCCACCGCGACATGGTGCTGGCGGTGTCGAAGCCGCAGAGCGAAGGCTACGCGCCGGACGCGACCCGGCTTGTTGATTTCATGGGCTCGTATCCACCCGGCGACATGGCGCTTGGTGAATTGCGCGGGCCGATGGCAGACGAAACCGTCTCGTGGCTCAACCGCGTCTCGCTTGGGCTGCCAACGCAAGCCGCCACCGCGGCCGAGGCGCACAACCGGCTGATGTTGACGAAAGCACTCGACCTTTCGGCCAAGCGCAAGCAGCCGGTGAAGCTGCCGCTCGAGCCGGAGCAGCTCGCGGCATAATGATCAGTAAACGTCCTGCTGATAGCGCCCACGCTTCTTCAGGTCGTTGACGAAAGCGATGGCCTCGTCGGTCGAGCGCGCGCCGAACTGCGCCACGATATCGACCAGCGCCCGCTCGACGTCTTTCGCCATATGCTTGGCATCACCGCAGACATAAATGTATGCGCCGTCCGCAAGCCAGGCCCAAAGGTCGCGGCCGACTTCGCGCATGCGGTCCTGGACATAAAATTTCTGCGCATCGTCGCGCGACCAGGCGAGCGATAGCCGCGTCAGCACGCCGGCAGCCCGCATTCCGGCAAGTTCGTCCTCGTAGAAAAAGTCGTAGTCGCGGTGCTGATGACCGAAGAAGAGCCAGTTGCGCCCGGGCGCCTTAGTGGCCATGCGCTCATGCAGGAAGGCGCGGAACGGCGCGACACCGGTACCAGGCCCGATCATGATGACCGGCGTCGCTGGATCCGCGGGCAAGCCGAAATGCTGCGCGCGCTGCACGTAAACCTTCACGCGGTGACCGGGCGCCGCGCGCTCGCCGAGGAAAGTGGAGGC
>JASHVC010000688.1 GCA_030039655.1 Xanthobacteraceae bacterium
AGTTCGACGGTCTTGCTGCCGACATGGAGGGTCATCCGGTCGGAAAAGCTCACCACTGTGTCGAGCGGCTTCACGTCCGCAAGCGCCGCCGTGCGCTCGGGAAAGCGCTTCCGCCACGACTTGATCTGATAGTCTTTCATCGCCGCCCAGTCCTTGGCCACCCGGTCATGGATGATGACCGTGGCAGGCGGCGAAAACAGCGGCGTGCCGCCGACATGGTCGCCGTGATTCTGCGTTATGACGACGTAACGAACTGGCTGCGCCGTCACGGACTGGATGTCCTTGAGCAGGATGCGAGTCTCCGGCGGGTTGTTGCCGGTGTCGACGAGGATGACGCCCTGCGCAGTGACGATCACCATGGCGTTGGCGTCGTTCAATTTGCCGACAAAGGCATAGACGCCGTCGGCAAGTCTCTGCAACTCGGCTTTCTCGCCGGTCATCGCCAGCGCCGCAGCGGGAACCAACAGCAGCGTAAGGAGAACGAAGAGCGCGGTCCGTGTCATGCTCGTTTCCAGTATTTCCCCTCACCTCGGCCGCACGGGTCTTGCTTGTGGGGAAACCGGTCAACGGGCGTGCGGCCGAGCTCGGTGCCATTGGCAAAGTCGTAGTAACCCAACCAGTGATAGCCCTTTTGGACGACCACCATAACGTCGCGCATTGCGTGTCCTCCCGCAGCAGGCCGCAATATCGGCCACGGACGTGAGTGCAGACCTTTCGTGCACTGAGATTAGCTTTACCGTATTCTCAGCTCTATTCCCGCTTTCGGAAGCTTAAATACAACAGGGATTTCGAATTGATGTGCGAAACGGCACCGAAGAAAACCTACGGCTGGAAGGGCTGGACCGACTTGCCTACACCCCGCATCGTGTCAACGACCGGTCCCTGGATCGACCTCTCGCATCGAATCACCGAGACTCTGTCGCGCATTCCGTTTTTTCCGCAACCAGTCATCCGGCAGCTTTCCACCACGCCAATCCGCCTGACCGAAATCCACTGGGTCGTGCATCACGGCACACACCTCGACGCTCCGTGCCATTTCATCAGCGATGGTCCTGCGATGGATGAGGTGCCGTTGGAGCGTTTCTACGGTCCGGGCGTGGTCTGGCGTATTGACACGCAAGATCGCGCTGCCATCGATGTCGCCGACCTCGAACGTGCGACCCCACGAATGCAGGCAGGCGACATCGTGCTGCTCGACACCGGTTGGTGGCGTTTCATCAACACCGACCGGTACGAGGAGCACCCCTATCTCACCGGCGAGGCAGCGGAATGGTTGGTCGCAAAGGGCGCCAAGATCGTCGGCATCGACAGCAGCACGCCCGACCAAGCAGTCCACTACCGACCGAAGGATTTTGTGTTCCCGGTCCATAACACGCTTTTGAGCAACGGCGTGCTGATCGCCGAACACCTTACCAATTTGAGCCCGCTCGCGGGCCGTCGGGTCGAGATTATGTTTCTCGGCATCAATATCGCGGGATCGGACGGCGCACCCGCGCGGCCGATCGCAAGGGCGGTCGGATGAGGCCACTGGCCCGCTTACAGAGCCAGTGAATAGAATCCGGCAGCGACCAGAACGGCGAAGACCGCGAAGGCAATTATCCAAATGGCCCAAGAGAACTTGCTACTCATCGCCTGTGCACTGACAGTTGATGAGCCTGCCGCATCGACCGTGCTCAGTTTGGTCGTGCAGGGCCGGTTCCGACAATCTAGGACTGACCATCGTGGGAAATGGCTTCGACCAGGCGCACGATTGAACGCCGGAGCGATGGATCGTCAATTTGAGTAAAGGCCTTTACCAGCGCTAATCCGTCGGAGTGGGTGAGAAAATCGGTGACGTACGCTGGCGACGCCGGCGCCTCTGCGTCCTTCCAGGCACGGCCCGCGATCTGCGGAGCACCCTCGAAGAAGAACGACACCGGGACTTGCAGAACCTCACAAATCGCTTGTAGCCGGCTGGCGCTAATGCGGTTTGTGCCTTTTTCGTATTTCTGCACCTGCTGGAAGGTTATCCCGAGTTTATTGCCGAGCGTCTCCTGGCTCGTGCCGAGCATTAACCGACGCATACGCACTCGGCTTCCGACATGCTTATCGATCGGATCGGGGCTTTTCGTAACCATTTCGATCTTTGCGAATTTCGCCACTAGCTTCAGCATCCAAATAGTGCCCCGCCGGGCCTTATGGAGCCGTGCGCCGTCGGGCCTGGCCGGATTGATGGCGAGCGAACGAACGTTTGTCCAATACCTATGAATAGCTTCTTCGATATCTTTGGTGTATACTAGAGGTTGCTGGCGTTTGAGACCGCATCCAACAAACAAGAATGTGATGCCTGGAGATCTGTGATTTACTTTCGCAGGGATACGTAGCTGATGGAACTACGCCATCTCCGCTATTTTGTCGCCGTCGCCGAGGAGCTGAACTTCACCCGCGCGGCCGAGCGATTGGGCATCAGCCAACCGCCGCTCAGCTTGCAGATTCGACAATTGGAAAAGGAGCTTGGCGCGCCGCTACTCCGGCGACAAAACAGGGGTGTCGAGCTGACGAACATCGGAAAGTTGATGCTTGAAGAAGCGCGCATCATCCTCAAGCAAGTCGATACGGCCAAGACCGACGTACGCCGTCGCGTCCGCGGCGAAACTGGAAGGATCAATGTCGGCGCCGGTGGTGCGATCTATTTCCATCCGCTTATTCCGGCGATCATATGTGAATACCGCATGCGATATCCGGATATCGTTCTTAATCCCGAATCCAGCAACTCACCTTTGCTGGTCCCTCGACTATGCGCTGGTATCATCGACGTTGCTTTTGTCTGGCTTCCGATCAGCGACAGCAACGATCTGATTCTCGCGCCCCTGGTCGACGAAGAATTTGTGATTATCTTGCCGCCTAGGCATGCGCTGAACGGTTCATCGTCTGCGCCGCTCGCGGCTCTCGCCAGCGAACCCTTCATCCTGCCACCGCGGGAGGTCAACCCGGGTGTTTACGATTCGATTATTTCGGCCTGCCACCGCGCGGGCTTCGACCCCAAGCTAGGTCCGGCTGTGCCGCAAGTCGCATCCACCGTCTCAATGGTTGCTGCCGGTCTGGGGGTATCGATCGTGCCGCAGTGCATCAGCCGGATTCACGCTGATGGAATCTCCTATCTTCCCATCGAGGGCGATGCGCCGCGCGCAGTAATCAGCCTGGTGTATCGGCGAAAGGACCGCTCTTCGACGGTACAAAATTTTGTCGAGGTTGCTCGTCGCCAAACCCGGACGGCGGTTCAACGCAAGAGCAAGGGCGTCGAGATAGAAGCAAAAAGAACTGGCGTGCTGCGACGTTGACATCAAGAATCGGTCACGTCTGAAACTGGGTTCCCTTCGACGCTTGTGCCAACCTAACGACTCTGTCGCTGTGGGGTGATAAGCGGATTCGCCGTGGACATCGTGAATGTGCAGTATTTGAACCATGAGCGACATCGCCGTGTTATTGCCTGGCACCGGATGCCAAGCATCAAACAACATCAGCAATGGCGCTGGGACTGATGGATCGCGTTTAGTCGATCAGCGAGCTAATTGATGCTGCGCTTGGCGCAGTGCGCCTAGGGCAGTTAACTTAAGTTCGCCATTTTCCTTTCGGCCTGAAGGAGTAGCGATACGATGGCCGATCGGACGATAGCGCGGCGCGACTTTGCCAGGACCCCATCCCCCGATAGGACCCCATCCAGGCGGGTCGCGCCGCCACCAAACAAGGTCGCCTCAGTTGGCTGCCTCATCAATCGCAGCCATGGCCTCAATCATGCGCACCAATGCGCGCCGTGTCGCTACAGCTTTGATTTGTTGAAATGCCGTGATCAGCGCGCGCGCTTGGGTGCTGCGAACGAACTCAGTCAGAGCAAGAGCATCCGTTGCGTCAGCATCCTTTCGGTGCGCGATGGCCAACGCCAGCGGGGCGCCATCAAAGAAATACGGGACTTTAACGCCCAATATTTGCCCGATGTGCTGCAAGCGGCTTGCGCTGATGCGATTTGTGCCCTTTTCGTATTTCTGGACTTGCTGGAAAGTGATGCCCAACAGTTGAGCCAGCCTAATCTGGCTCATGTCGCGTTTTTCGCGAAGCGCCCGGACACGGGCTCCGACGAATGCGTCAATCTGATTTACTGATTTGACGTTCGGCATTTGACCCCCTGGCGCGTTTACGCCCTAGTGCTTTTGGCATCTATAAGCAGCCGCTGCAACGCGGCTTGGTCACGGCCGCAGGTGTTTTTTGCTGACAATTGCGGTCGACTCAGCGCAATCCCCCCTTTGTTAGAGTCGCGTAGGCGGCGCGGCTTGCTCACCCTCGCGACCCCCAATGGCAGGTCGCGCCGTCATTTATGGCCTGCTCAGTTGACGGCCTCATCGTCTATAATGCCAGTGGGTCGCTTCGCGGGAGCGATGGGGAAGTGCATCACGTCGGCTATTACCGCCGCAATTGGCGGTGAAGCAGACCCGCATCCGTCAAGGCTAGCAACTCCTTATTAGCCAGTTTCTCGCCACGCCGTCATGGGAATGAGGCCTTTGAGGGCGCTGTCATGTAAGCGCGCTGGGTCGCGCTCGCCGTCCATGGCAAGCCGCAACACATTGCGCGCCAACTCGTCGGGCTTTATGGAGGTGTTGCCGATGGCCTTAAGTGTCAGCCACGCTTCATCGAAGACGGTCTCTAGGACGACCAACGTTTGTGGATCGAAGGCACTGTTGTGGAAACCACGCATAGTCAGCCCTCCGTTCAATTTTGAATGTAAGTCGCAAGCGCCCTCAAGCGCCTCAAAACAGCGTGGTTAAGGGAAGATTACTTTATGATCGCACGCCGTTCGCGGGCGACGCCGAGCGTGTCGGATAGCCCAAAAGGTCATCGGAGCCGTCATGGAACAACACCGAGCGGTGGCAACGGTAAACGTGTCCTGCGCGTTCCTTGTCGCCATCGCCTTGGGGGTAACCGGCAACGGCGCTGGGGCGCAGGCACCCGTTCCGACCACACCCACTCCAACGCCGCCTGCTCCCGTCACACCGGCTCCGCCCGCTTCGCAGCAAGCCACCCCCGCGGTCGAGGTTTTCCGCGCCCACGAGGTCAAGGGCGTCCTCGGGGAAGAAGTGGTGAGCGCCACCAACGAGAATATGGGCCGCATCGTGGATGCGTTGGTAGATCATACTGGAAAAGTGCGGGCTGCCGTCATCGACTTCGGCGGATTTCTCGGGGTCGGCAGCCGCAAGATAGCGGTGGATTGGAGCGCACTACACTTTCCTTCACCCAGCAAGCCGGGCACCCGCATCACGCTTGAGTTCACCCGCGATCAGGTGAAGGCCGCACCCGAATATCAGGACGGTAAGCCGGTAGCTCTCCTCGGCGTGCAGGGCATAAGTGTCTCGAGCTCGGCCGGATATGCCAAAAATAATCAATCCTTGTCACCGCCGGCCGCGAGCCGTCCAGAGTATGAGACCTATTGGCCAACTGCAGAACAAGAAGCCGCAATTCCCTATCGCGCATGCGAACTCGCCATCGGGTGGAAAGATAGGCGCCTTATTTGTTGGGGTACGGAGTCGCGAGGTCGATCGGGCCGATAGTGCGTCCAATGCTAAGCAAAGAAAAGGAGATGCAGACGGTCGCGCCGCTGACAATGTGCAACGTTTTGAGGAATAGGGACTGGAATGAAGGACAGTGGAAAACTCAAATTTAAGCCAAAGGCGCTCAGGCCCTGCCTTAATCGCCGGTCTCGTTCTTGGTGCGAGGTTCCTTGAGTTCCCGGAAGCCGCTGCGGCGAAATGGTAGTGTGAAAGTGAGCCTTTTGCGCGTCCGCCGGACGGGCACCGACCTTTGCGCCGGGACGGAATAAAAAGGCCCCACCGACGTGAATGGCGGGGCTAGAGCACCGAGTTGTAGTGGAAAAATTAGCCCCGTGAGTCGAGAGACAAACCCATGCTGAAGGCTTTCTGCCGGGTGGCGCCTTCAGTCTGCTTGAGCGCTTTTGCAATTTTGGGAGCGGTCACCTTTCTCTTCGCCATAGACTTCAAGGTACGGACATGTTCCGTCGTCCAGGC
Source organism: Xanthobacteraceae bacterium (assembly GCA_030039655.1). Next base: position 6,054 of record JASHVC010000688.1, read on the forward strand.
AACTCGTTTTCTCTTCTTAGCCATGTGGGAATGATCTCCTAATTGTAATAAGGCGGCGCTTTATAATCGAAGCTGATTTGCAAGGAAAGTCCCGCGCACCGTTGAAGCTTGCCGGGGGGTGGACTTGTTGAAAAAAACTAGATTGTGAATCGGCGCAGGTTGCGACCGCCGATAGGCGGCATAAGCGGCGCGGTGCATACCGGCGCGTGCGGTCGCTTTCGGGAAAAAGCCGGCACAGGAGCGACCGTCGCAAATTCAGAAATCGAGCGACCCATTCTTCTGTACTGTGCAACGCGCTGTGACGTCATTGCAGGAGCTAACGCCTCAGAACCCCTTCCGTTAATCGTCGATCATCGGCTGCACTTCACTTGGCGAATTCCGGTGCGCCGCGCGCAGCCTGTTCAAATAAATCCTCGATGAGATCGTTTATCGGGCTGTTCTGCATACCCAATGCGCCGGTTGCAGAACCGCGACGATAGGACGAGGCTTTCCCAAAAACGCCTCGATCGTAGAAGTTCCGTGAATGTGGCAACATCAGTCGCTGGTTTGCAGCCGGATCACGATAAGTGTTGATTGGCTCCTCGCCCCTGGCGACGAGTTCGATCTGCTCCTTAAGTAATCGCCGGAATTTAACCAAGCCTGTATCGGTCGTGCCAAGTAGCTCCATCGACCGATCGACGATCGGACCTTGCGCGGTCATGACCATGATGTCCTGCGCAACTATATCGTCGCGAATCCAGCCGCCATTCGCGTCGTGAGTCGGTATCTCGAACCATGGCACCTCATCCTGCGCTGGCACACTGATCCATTCCGGAAAGCGGTACGCCCGGTGACCGATATAAAGAGTATGCGTGTCGTCAATCGGAACTTGATAGGTGCTAATGCAGGTGCCGCCGGCATTGATGGTCGTAATATTGGGAAACATTTTTGCGTGGCCGACGTTGTAAGTGTCTGCGTCTTTTTGGTCACCTTCCAACACGACGCGCCGCAACAAGACATAGGAAACTCGCTCGTATTCCACTTCTTCGTGGTGCCGCATCATCGGCGCCACGTTG
>JASHVC010000689.1 GCA_030039655.1 Xanthobacteraceae bacterium
GATCACCTCAGGCGGATCCTGAAGGTCGACGTCAATGACGACGCACCAGCGGCCCCGGCAGTTGAGGATACCCGCCATGGTGGCCGCCGGTTGACCGAAGCGCCGGCTCAGCACGATGAGACCGATCCGCGGGTTGCGCGCGATCTCTGCGTTGATGATCTGCTCGGTTCCATCCGTTGACGGATCGAGCGCAAAGATAATCTCGTAAGTCCCCAGCCGCTCCAGTATCGGAACGGTGCGCTCGAGGAACGGCCCGATGTTTTTGCGCTCGTTGTAAACGGGAACGACGACCGAAATCAGCGGCGCTGCTTTCGAGATGTCCTCACCCACGCGCTCAGACGGTATTGATTCTGGCTGTGCGGTCGTCCCGGTGATCTGCCGATCCAGCACTTGCTGCTCACGCTCTGAACTGCCTAGGTTTTCGCCTCGGCGCGCCCGGAAACTACGTTAAGCGGGGGAGGCGGGCAAACAATAAATTCCGCCCACACCGCGCCGCAGCGCCTGAGCAAACTGTGGAGAAACTGTGGACAGGGCGTTTCGAATCGAGGCCGCAGTTTCTAAGGGTTTTCCGCATGTTACGTTTTGGTATGCGGAAGCTCCTGGTCCTCATGGCTTTGATGGTGATGCTCGGCGGCGGCTTGTATCTCGCCACGGCCGAACTGCTTCTGCCTGATCGCATCTCTCGCATCTATTTTGGCGTTGGCGGCGCCATGCTGGCCTCGTGGGCGGCTTACTCGCTGTGGCTTGATTTTGTTGCGCCGATGCTCGGCATCGCGGTCGCGGAAGAATAATGCTCGCAGGCTCATTAGAAAGCCGCAACCCGCGCGGCTGACGCGAGGCCCGGGTCCATCTTCAGCAAAACACCTGTTGCGCCGGGAAGAGCCCGTCTTGGCGATCGGCTGCGGCCAAACCGTGTTATCGCGGCAGAAGAAATTCGACCTTTGATAACAATGGGGATATTGCATTCGGTCGCGGCGTCGGCGACGAATGAAGCGTCGGATTTTCGCTGCCGGCGACCACAAGCAAAGGCGTTGCCTGGCGAGTCCGTGGGGAGATTTACAGCGTGATCATCGTCCGCAGTCCGTTACGCGTCACACTCGGCGGCGGGGGTACGGATTTGCCGTCCTACTATCGCGCTCACGAAGGATTTCTCATCGCTGCGGCGATCGATCGCTACGTTTACATCACCGTGCACAAGATGTTTCACAGCGGATTCATTGTGAAATACTCGCAGTTGGAGAACGTGCAGCGGCGCGAAGACATCCGGCATCCCATCGTGCGCGAGGCGCTGGCGCTGACCGGCGTCGATGACAAGGTCGAGATTACCAGCCTGGCCGATATTCCGGCCGGCACCGGGCTTGGATCGTCAGGAAGTTTCACGACGGCGCTGTTGCAGGCGCTTCATGCCCATCAACGAAACATCGTCAGCACACGCGAGCTGGCGGAGCAGGCTTGTTACATCGAGATCGATCGCCTGGGCGAGCCGATCGGCAAGCAGGATCAATTCATCGCCGCCTATGGCGGCGTCACCTGCTTTCGCTTCTACAAGGACGACAAGGTCGACGTGTGGCCAGCCGTGATTGGGGCCGAGACGCTCACCAATCTGGAAGAGGGCCTGACGATGTTCTTCACCGGCATGTCGCGCTCGGCCTCCGCGATCTTGAAGGGTCAAGACGATAAGTCGAAAGCCATGGACCCCGCCATGGTCGATAACCTGCATTATGTGAAGGACCTTGGCCAGAGATCGCTTAAAGCGTTGGAGACCGGCGATCTGCACACGTTCGGCAAGCTCATGGATGAGCACTGGCAGCACAAGAAAAAGCGCTCCGACGCCATTTCCACTTCTGAAATCGACAAGTGGTATGACATCGCGCTGCGTAACGGCGCGCTGGGCGGGAAGCTGGTTGGCGCCGGCGGTGGCGGTTTTCTGCTGTTGTACGCGGAAGACAAGAAACGCCTGCGGCACGCGATGCGCGAAGTGGGGCTCGAAGAGGTCCGTGTCCGGTTCGACTTCGAAGGCACCAAGACGCTCGTGCAATGACCGCGATGCCTCCTCTTGCGATCTTGGCGGGTGGGCTTGCGACCAGGTTGAAGCCACTGACCGAGCAAGTCCCGAAATCGATGATCGAAGTCGGGGGCCAGCCTTTCATCGCGCATCAGCTCGGTTTGCTGCAGCGGGAGCGCATCGATCGCGTCGTTCTCTGTCTCGGGCACCTTGGCGAGCAGATCGAGGCGTTTGTCGGCGAGGGTGCGCAATTCGGCATTTCGGTCACCTATTGCTACGACGGTGCATCCTTGCTCGGGACCGGCGGTGCCCTGCGGCTTGCACTTGATCAGCTAGGATCGGAATTTTTGGTCATGTACGGCGACAGCTGGCTCGATACAGTATTCGCGCCGGTCGTTGATGCGTTCCACACCAGCGGCAAGTCGGCGCTCATGACCGTGTATCGCAATTCCGATCGCTGGGATCGAAGCAATATCTGGTTCGAGAGTGGCCAAATCCGCGTTTACGATAAGAAGAAACGCTTACCGCAGATGCATCACATCGATTGGGGTCTCAGCATGACAAAGGCCGACGTCATTGCCACGCGCCCCGTAGGTGCGGCCTTCGATCTCGCGGAGGTTTACGGCAAGCTTGCCCAGGACGGCGATCTCAGTGGATATGAGATCGCCACGCGGTTTTATGAGATTGGATCGCCTGAAGGATTGCGCGAAACCGATTTATTGCTGGGGAATAAGGTCTAAAGCGCCTTGGCGGCTTCCTGCCAGCGTTGCGCGGCGGTTGGGCTCGCGACGATGTCGTCCAC
>JASHVC010000690.1 GCA_030039655.1 Xanthobacteraceae bacterium
CTCGAAGGGGGAGGCCCAAGCGCTTCGGCCTGCATCCTTCGAGGGCCGCTGCGCGGCCGCCTCAGGATGAGGTTACAGGCAGAACTTACTTTGTCCCATAAGCCCGGTCGCCGGCGTCGCCAAGTCCCGGTACGATGAAGGCGTGCTCATCAAGCCCCTCATCGATCGCCGCTGTCCAGATCGGCACATCGGGATGCAGTCCGCGCATGTGTTCGATACCCTGCGGTGCGCAGATCAGACAGACGAGCCTGATGTCCTTGGCGCCGCGTTCCTTCAAACGATCGACCGCGGCCACCGCCGTGTTGCCGGTCGCCAGCACCGGCGCCACCACGATAACCAGACGCTCGGCGATGTCGGTCGGCGCCTTGAAGAAATATTCTACGGCCGCGAACGTCTCCGGCTCGCGGTAGAGCCCGATGTGGGCGACGCGCGCGGCTGGCACCAGATCGAGCATGCCTTCGGCGAAGGTGAGGCCGGCGCGCAGGATGGGCGCGAACACCAATTTCTTTCCGGCAAGACTCGGCGCCATCATGGTGGCGACCGGGGTCTCGATCTTGATATTCGTGAGCGGCAGGTCGCGCGTGACCTCGTAGCAGATCAGCATGCCAATTTCCTTGAGCAGCTCGCGGAACGATTTGGTCGAGCGGTTTTTGTCGCGAATAAGCGTGAGCTTATGCTGCACCAACGGATGACCGACCACTTCGACGCCTTGCATGTTGGTTCTCTCCAGGCGGAGTTCTTTCTTTCCGTTTCAAAAAACCGTGCCGTCGCTAACGACCTTGATTGGCGGGCTGCCGTCGGCGCGACGCGCAAACGCGAGTTCGCGGCCTGCGACCCAGGTGCCGCCCTGCAAAATCTTGGCGAGCGGCAACGTTGCAGCATTGGTGTTGAGCTTGGCGCGAACCGCGAGCGCAAGGCGGTCGAGCAGCGCGACGGTCAGGGCGCGCCACTCGACGACGAGCGCCGAGTCGACTTCGTGTGCGCGCGCGGCGTCTTCCGTGTTGCGGAGCACCAGCATGCCGCCGTCCACGAACAGCCCGCCGTTGCGATATTCGGCGAGGCCGGTGAGGCCATCGATGTCGGTCACGGTGAAGCCGGCTTGCTGCAGCGGCTCGATCAGCGAATAGGCGAGCCACTGAGATAGTTTGTGCAGCGGCACCAGTTCGTCGGTGTCATCGTCGGTGACCATGGACGGATGCCGCCAGCAATCGCCCAGCGGCAAACCGCCAAGCGTGAGCCGCGACGGCCATATCGGTCCGAACTGCTGCAGCAACTCGGAGAGAATAAGCGGCGCCGCAATCGTGCCGCCCTCAGCCTTGGTGGCCAGATGATCGAAAAAGCCACCCGGTCGCGGAAGATCGTTCCGGGCGAAAACTTCGGGCTGCGCGAGCACCAGTCTGCCCAGGGCGCGAAGAAGTTCGGCGCGCCCCTCGAGACCGAGAAGAGGATTATATGGTCTGACCTGAAAGCCTTCGCTCAGTGTCTCAGTTTTGAGCTCTGCTAGCGCCGTCCCATCGGCGCGGAGCGGGCTCTTCTTGGGGTCGGACGAAAAAGTCCCTCGGGCGAACATGTCGAGGCTGGCGAGCGCGAGTCCTTCGGAGCGGGCGAAGTATCCGCCGGTTGTAGGGTCGCGATAGCGCCATTGCGCACCTGCTCCTGCGTCGAGCAGTACGCTGACAATGGCGAGATCGAACGCCATGCGTGCCCGCGCTAATTGGTCGCCAGTGAAGTTCTTCAGCAGCTCCTGATAGCGATCACGCCCATCGGGCGCGAAGTGCCGCCAGCGCGAATGAAACGGCACGTCGAGCGATGGATAATTCTTCCGCGTTGTGGCAGCGACCAAGTCGGCGACCTCGTCGAGCCGCGCGAGATCAACGCGAAAGCTCGGCAGCCTGTCGTCGAGGCCGAGCGCCAGCATGCGCTTGGCGCGCGTGCGCACCGCCGCGGCGTTCAAAAGCGAGAGTGCGGCGGCCGTATCGTCTTGCATGAAAGCGTGCCGAAGAGCGGGCGCTCAGTATTTGTCAAGCGAACGCCCGGTCGTGTCGGCCGGCGATGGCGGCGGCTCGGGCGAAAAATAACCGGCGGCCTTTTTGGCGGCCATTTCGACGTGCGCGTCCGCAGGCACCAGTTCATCGGGCAGCGCAACCCGCTCCACCACCTCGATGCCTTGGCCGACCAGGGCATCGTATTTCATGTCGCTCATGGACACGAAGCGGTCGATGCGCCGCAAGCCGAGCCAGTGAATCGTATCCGGCATTAGTTGCTGGAAGCGCGCGTCCTGCACGCCGGCGACGCACTCGGTGCGTTCGAAATACGCGCTCGCCACGTCGCCGCCCTCCTGGCGCTTGCGCGCATTGTAGACCAGAAATTTGGTGACCTCGCCCAGGGCGCGGCCTTCCTTGCGGTTATAGACGATGATGCCGAGCCCGCCGTCCTGCGCGGCGCGGGCGCATTCCTCGATGCCGTGAATCAGATAGGGACGGCAGGTACAGATATCGGAGCCAAAGACGTCTGAGCCGTTGCACTCGTCGTGCACCCGGCAGGTAATTTTGGTCGCCGGATTGGCGAGCTTCGCCACGTCGCCGAACAAATAAACCGTGGCACCGCCGATCGGCGGAAGGAAAACGTGCATGTCGGGCCGTGTGACCAGTTCCGGGAACATGCCCGCGGTCTGTTCAAACAACGTCCGGCGCAATGTCGTCTCCGCGCAACCGAAGCGCTGGGCAATGCCGGGCAGGTACCACACCGGGTCGATGGCAATCTTGGAAACCGCGATGCTGCCGTTGGCGTGCACGAGGTCGCCATCGGCCTTAAGCCGGCCGGCCGCAATTGCGCTTTGCATTTCCTGCAGGTCGAGCCGGGCTTTGGTGATGGCGATGGTCGGGCGAATGTCCACGCCCTCGGCGATTTC
>JASHVC010000691.1 GCA_030039655.1 Xanthobacteraceae bacterium
CATGCCACCATTTGAAAATATTACCGGTCGGAAACCAGGGCGGCATCCATTTTGTGGGAGCGGACATATGATTCTCCTTTCCCTTTTCTAAACTCTAAGTTCCCCTGGAGAATGGACCTTGACCTAGATCAATTCAGAACAGGTCCCCCTGGGTCCGATTTTTCGCGTAAATGCCGGTAAATGCTCCCGTCTTTATCGAGCAATGGAGTGACCACCAAATCGTTTGTGCCTCGGCAGGCGTAAGGCCTCGGCCTTCATGTGAAACTGTAGTTGCTCAATCAAGGCGACATTCGGACGCCAACGGCCGGCAATCTTGTCAGACACCGATGCGAAATCGTGTCATGACAACAATAATCGCGACTTGCATCGCCCCCTGGCTTGCGACCGCATAAAAGTACCGGCTCATCCACCGGGTAATTTTGGATAAGTCAGGACTAGCTTTTTGTAGCTCTAGGCAAACAAACACGTTTACGGGAGTCAGAAATCCAAGGCCTTGGATTGTCATCAGGGTGACGAGCAATAGCGCTGCTGCAACCCACCCATACTCCGGTCAATCAAGTGCCGTGTAGCCGAGTTGAACTGTGAGAAACCAACCGGTCGTGCCGGAGATAATGGATATTGTGGGCATTAGAAATAATGTACGCGGCGTCAGGCGGCGCATGATTTCCCGCCGGACAGAAATTTCAGAACGCCGCAGGATCGGGCCGAGGACGAATCCCATAAACAGGTCAATGCCGGTCCACAATAGACTGGAAAAGACATGCACGAAGTCTAAAAGCCAAAGATTTTTGATGGCAATGGCCGCAACCATACCTGCGATGCTTAGCAGCGCCCAAGAAAGATACCGCCAGCGAATGAGGCCTTGCCGCAACTCGACAACTGTTGCTGTCATCCTGCCATCCCATCTTATTTGAACCAGATTGGTTCATGCCGCTTTTGGTCCACTGGAGCCTTGACGCGCCTGTTTGGTAAGTCGGACATGGACAATATCGCCGAGATAGGCCTAGTAGACCTTTTCCCGCAAAACCCGTTGGCGTGCTAAGATGGAAATCTCACTCAGTCTACCAATCGCGGCATAAAGCAAACCAATATAGCGCAGGTTCACTGAAGAAAACTGAGATACGACGCGATCGGCTCGATATCGCTCGGGGATAAATTGCCCGCAATATGCGGCATCCGAGGTCCTGAGTCCGCCCGCGTTCTTTGCCCCAATTCAAGTTTGCATCAGCCGTTCCCCACGCTAGCCGAAATATGGGAAAGAATAATTCGACGCGACCAGCGCCCGCCTCCTTGACGCGGCAAGCCTTTCCAAAGTCGAGGAGTTCGGACAGTAGTTCAGCCATTCATGGCGAACTCGACTGCGAGAACCACGAGAATGATGTGCGATATCTTGAAGGCAATGCGTGCGATTAGCACAAAGTGAGCAACGCCTTTGCAGATGTCGCGACAAAAGCAGCGTCGCTAAGAGATAGCTCGTAGAGATCGAGATCAACCTCAAGCTTGCGATACGCTAGAGGATTTATGTCGCCTGCTGAGCTGGTATGCGACTCGTTTTCGTCTTGCATTAAATTCCCCGAGTTTGGCTCAGAACTTTTCTCTCAATCCGTCGGTTAGAGCCAGCCTGCCAAGCGCAACGCCTTGGCGCGCCGTCTCCATTTCCAATCGCCCCGTTCGATCTGTTCCATCCTGGCGATGCAGTTTTCGCTCGACGATAGACCGCATCGGTCGCACTTCTCGCAGTCTGCGCAACTGAACTCTGATTTGCTACGCAAGGCTGCGATGAGTTTGGCGGCACCTCGATAAATAACGTCGATTGTCCGCATGGCATTCTCCCTAGTAGTGCTAAACCATATTGTCGACCGCGCCCCCATGGGCTTTGACTCAAATCAAATGCGCTCGCATGGGGCGACTATTTATTGTGCCCACCGGTGGCGGCGGCCGGCCTATTCGTCATCCTCACCCAACACCTTTCCGGTCTTGGGATTGACGAGGTGGATGCGCGTACATACCAAACATGTCACTGCCTCAAATCGTTCAGGCTCGGACTCCGTTGGATCGTCGGCGATCCAACCCTGAACGCGAAGGCCAGAAGTCGGGCAGCGGTAGAGGAAGGTCGCCATAGTGATGCCCAAGGGCATAAGGCAGCCAGGACCGTAGCCAAAAAGAGGTTCGGCCAAGACGCCGGCTCCATCACCTCGCCCGGAGTACGCACATGATTAGACGATAGGCCGGGGTAGAGGTTTGATCTTGATCAAACTATAACTGCGCGCACCAGTTGTTTTGGATCGCGGCAAAAGTGGAGGTCCGAGCGCGGAGCCTCGCGATTTTTGCGGCGCAGCAGATCAACACGTCTTGTGGCTCCTTCGCCTGCATATCCTGAGTTGACTTCAAGGTCATGGCCGCTGAAACGAGGTCGAAATCAGGCATGGGTACTTGTCCGCGGCGTCCGTGTGTCTGCGGCAGACTCGGTGCCGGCGATGAAACTTTTTTCCGATCGATCTTTTCGACCTACCGTTTCTGTGGATACGAGCGATAAACGACTTTGCGGGGCGACCGGACGGAATGACAGTTCATTGGGCCGGCCTATGGACCTCGTCCGATAGTCGCCCCAGGCCAGTACACCGGCGAACGCGGCAAACGCGCAGATAACCCCGGCAAGGAAGAGAATGTCAGTGATCGGCATGACAGTGTCCTTTCTCTCGACACTCTTGCCACACCACATGAAGTTGGATCTTGACTTGGATCAAAACCGCGAAGGTTTTTGGCGTTGAACTGCGCCGCAGCAAATTGTGCCCACGAATGTCCCAAAGGGGCCATTCACATTGATATTGGCTAGTAGGCGTCATGTCAGCTAAGCCCACCATTGCGACTAAAAGAGACGCTTAGTAACAGAGGGGTGCGATCACGCTAAACGCCACGACGCTCTTAGAGAAACTATCACTTCTGTTTTGGCTTCCACTCGCGCGCCAGCTTCTGCGCCTCGGCGATCTGCTGAAGAGTCATTTTGGAAGCGATAAGGTCCCGCGTCTCCGCTGCTACTTCACGTTTTGTTATTTCTGAGGCCGAATATCGGGACTCCGCAAGGCTCAGCCACATGTGCGCTTGCACGTAGTCGCGCGGCACACCTGCACCCACATCGTAAAGGAGGCCAAGAAGCTCCTGCGCGTCGGGATCGCCTCGCCCGGCAGCGAGCTGATACAATTTCGCCGCCTCGGCATAGTCCTGCCGCACGCCTTTGCCTGTGGCATACATCTCCCCAAGCCTGTACTGCGCGACGGCGTCGCCTTGCTCGGCCAACGGACGCAACAGCCGCCGTGAGGTTTCGTAATCGCCGCGTTCATAAGCGATGGTCGCATCCTCCAACGAACCAGCAACAGCGGCTGACGCCATAACGACCAGCGCGACGGATGATATCAGAAATAGCTTCACGTTCACGTTCTGGCGCATCGTTGGACTCAAGGTCGGTGCATGGGGAAACGGCTGGGCGTCCCGCCGAAAATTGCGAGATTTGTGCCAAGACCGGAACCTAAAAGAGGTAAAAAACAGTGACACAGATCACCAGCACCACGATCCCAGCCAAAAGAAACACAACCCAATCGGTCACTGCGTTACCCTAGCTGGCGGTCCAGACCTAAACCGCGTTTGGGGCTCGGTCGGGACCGCCTTACTCGCCCCTCTGCAGGGTAGGCGCACCATAGTCCGTCGGGGGACCTTCACATTGATCTTGATCAAAACGCGGACCACCGTTGTTGAAGGACGGCGACCAGATGGACATGGTCACCCGTGACAAGAAATCGCAACAGCGGCAGTTGGCGAGAGGTTCGTCGACGAGGGTTCCCAAACATGCCCGTAGCTCAGGCTGCGGGCGGCTTGGGACCGGGCCTGCCGCCTCGGCCGTACCGCTAAGTCGAAAGGTCATCGTCCGGCAGGATGCGAACCGCAGCGCCGTCGAGATCGTCGTATTGGCCACTGCGCAGCGTCCATAAAAAGGCGACCAAGCCGCCGAGACCGAGCAGCAGCGCAATGGGAACAAGGAAAATGAGAACGTTCACGACGCGAGCTCCACGCTCGAGGCGAAGGAAGCTTCTTGCTCGGGAGTTGCGGCATGCGCTGAATCGAGCATCGCGGCATCGGCAACGAGCTTGGCGGGGTTCGGAACCCGCGCTCGTAACGCATTCAGCGTCACCAGGATCGAGGACGCCGACATGGCGATTGCCGCGACGAGCGGCGTGACGAGCCCCGCCACGGCGATCGGCACTGCCAGTGCGTTGTAAGCGGCGGCCAGCGCCAGATTCTGGCGCATCAAGGATCGAGCTCGTCGCGCTACGAGGACAGCACGCAACACCGGGTCGAGGTGCTCGCCAAAAAACAGTCCATCGGCGTGGGCCTGGGTGAGATGCGCGGCGGTAATCGGCGACAGCGAAACGTGCGCGGCGGCAAGCGCCGGCGCATCGTTCAATCCGTCGCCCACCATCAGCACGCGGTGTCCTTTGGACTTCATAAGCTCGATGGCAGTGATCTTTTGCGCGGGCGTGAGGTTCGCCTGCCATTCGGCTATGCCCAGCCGGTTCGCCACCGGGCCTACCGCCGCAGGCCGGTCACCGGAAAGGACCATCAGATGGAGACCCTGAGCGGCCAGCGCCCGTGTCACCGGCACCGCATCCGGCCGCAAACTTTGGCGCACCGGAATTATCGCGGAGTGGCCGCCGTGGGCGAAAGCGATGAAAGACGCACCCTCGGTCTGCGTCCCATCCCGCGGAATCGTGGCGGCCAGCCCGCAAAAGGCGGCGCTGCCCAGGCGCGCTTCCTCGCCGTCAATCAGCGCACGGACACCGGCGCCCGGCTCCTCGACGGCGCCGGGCAAAGGTCGACGCAGGCGCGCGCGCCGCGCGAGCGCGGCGGCAAGCGGATGCCGGCTCGAAATCGCGAGCCTTGCGGCCTGCTCGACGACATCCGGATCAACACCGGGTGCGTCGTCGACACGCGGATCGGGCAGGGTCAGCGTCCCGGTCTTGTCGAAGACGATGGTGTCCACCTCTGAAAGGCGCTCGATCGCGTCGCCACAATTGAGGATGACGCCTGAGCGGAACAGGCTTCCCGTGGCGACGACCTGCACGGCGGGAATGGCGAGCGCCAGCGCGCACGGGCAGGTGATGATGAGCACGGCAATGGCAGCCGCAATGGCATCGTGAACCGAGGCGCCAGCGATCAGCCACCCAACAAGCGTCAGAGCGGCGGTCACATGCACGGCGGGAGCGTAGAAGCGCGTGACCCGATCGGCGAGCCGCATGGTGCGCGATTTCACTTCGCTGGCCTTTTGCAGGAGCCGGTCTACCTCCTCGACCAGAGTTCCAGCTCCGGCAGCCGTGACCTGCATGAGGAGCGTCCCGTCGAAGTTGAGGCTCCCGGCATAGACGGTGGCGCCAGGGCCGACCGCCTGCGGCATCGTTTCACCGGTCACCAAGCTCTGGTCGATGTCTGATGAGCCATCCACGATGGCGCCGTCGGCGGGGATTTTTTCGCCGGGCTTCACCAGGACGCGATCACCCGCTGTCAGCGCAGCGGCCGGCACGCGCTTTACTTCGCCGTTTTTGTCGAGCTGGTGTGCGAATTCAGATCGCAGTGATGCGATATTGCCCGCGAGTGCCCGCGTCTTGCGCCGCATCGCCTGGTCGAGATAACGGCCGCACAACAAGAAGAACAGCAACATGAGCGCCGAGTCGAAATAGGCGTGCACAGCGTGTCCAATTGTCTCGGCAACGGAAAAGCCGAGGGCCAGGATCACCGCCGCCGAAATCGGCACGTCCATGTTGAGCTGCCGCGCACGCACGGCGCGCCAAGCGCTTTGAAAAAAGGGCTGGCCTGCATAGGTGGCCGCCGGCAGTGCAATGAGCGCCGACAGCCAGTGAAAGAGATCGCGGGTCTCGCCGGTCATGTCGGTGGCGTTGCCCGACCATATCGAAATCGACAGCAACATGATGTTCATAGCCGCAAAGCCTGCGACGCCGAGGCATTTCAGCAGCCACTTCGCTTTGCGGCTTTCGTCCGCTTCAACGCGTGCGGGAGCAAATGGATAGGCACGATAGCCGATTGCCTCCAGCGCTTTGAGGATTTGCGCCGCATTGATCTCGCTTTCTCGCCAATCGACTGCGAGCCGGCGTTGGGTGAAATTTAGCCGCGCGTCGATTACGCCCGGCAGTTTGGCGAGCGCACTCTCAATCTTGCGGATGCAGCCGGCGCAACCGACGCCTTCGACGGCGAGCGTAATGTGTGCAGTGCCGGCCTCGCTGTGTTCGGTAAAAGAAGAAAGATCGAGTGCTTCCTCCATGGGTCACACTCATTTCAGAACAATGCGGCTGACGGATCGGAACAATCGATCGCCGTGGCGAGAAAGCTCGATGACCAGATCCCACTGGCCGGCCGGTAAATCTTCCGCGTTCCCACGAAAGCGGCCGGCTGAGCTTTCGGTAACGGCGACCAGGCGATCCAGCCGGCTGTCTGTCGGCCGCTCGAGTTTTGCGGCGGCGTCGAGGTTGGCGAGCGGCCGACCGACCGCGTCTCGGGTGACAATGTCAAGACGGGCCGTTCCATCCGGCATCGACTCGACTTTCGCGTCGACCCGCCACTGCCGCGCGTCCTGCGCCCTCGCCATGGCGACATCCTCCTCGTACTTGCGGCCGGCCTGATAGGCGCTATCGGTCTCCACGCCGCCAAAGGTCGAGAGCGCTGCGTGAATCATCACGCCGTTCACGACGAAAACGACGGCGAAGAAGCCGAGGAGACAGAAGAGCACCATGCGCCCGGTGACTTCGCGCGGCGCGCGGTGCTGCCTGTCGCTACCATTTGGAAGCCTGACACCGCGTCCGCTGTCGCGACTGTTCGGCATGCTCTGCGCTCACGGTCCCAGGAAATGATCACTGGCGCTGGCCGTTGTTCCCTCAGACTCGGAGGTCACGGTGAACGTCAGCGGGATTGATGCTTCCGGTCCAAGCTTCTGATGCGTTGTTACCAGCACCCGGACCTCGCGAGTCTGATCGGGCCCGATCTCGATGACCCAATCGCCGCTCGGCCGAGTGGTGCCGCCAATGACGGAAACGGCTGCATCTGTGATGCCAGAGACTTTCAGCAGGAAGGCCTGGGGCTCAACCGTCTTGTTGAGGATACGTACCGCATAAGCATTGCGTATGGCGCCATCCGCCAAACGCACGAACAGCGGGTTGCGATCATGCAAGACATCGACCCCGTCGTCACGGCGCGTGGCCAGCGCATAGCTCATGACTGAGCCTACAAGCGCAATAATGACGGCATAAAGCATCGTGCGGGTACGCAAGATCCTGTAGAAGGGCCGTTGCCCTGCCCGACGCCGCCTGATGTTGATGTCGGTATCGTACGCGATAAGGCGTGGCGGCCGGCCAATCTTCGCCATCACGGCGTCGCAGGCATCGATGCACAAGCCGCATTGGATGCAGCCGAGATTAGGACCGTTGCGGATATCCACGCCCGTTGGGCAAACATGCACACACTGCAGGCAATCGATGCAATCGCCGGCCGGCTGTCCGTGCTCGTGCAGCGCCGCGGCCTTTTTCAGGGAAGCACGCGGCTCGCCGCGGTCGTACCGGTACGTGACATTGAGCGCATATTCGTCGGTGAGCGCTGCCTGGATGCGAGGCCACGGACACATGTAGATGCAGACCTGCTCGCGCATCCAGCCAGCCAGCGCGTAGGTCGTGAACGTGAGCACCGCGATGAAGCCATAGGCCACGAGCGGTGCCTGAAATGTCGCTAACGCTTTCACCAAAGTCGGTGCGTCGGCGAAGTAGAGCACCCAAGCACCACCGGTCCACCACGCGATCATCAGCCAAACAAAATGTTTCCCTGCCGCCCGCGCCGTGCGCTCGGCGGTCCAAGGTTGCTGGTCGCGCCGCAGATGTTCGCGCCGATCTCCCTCGAACCAGCGTTCGACAGTCTGAAAGAGATCGGTCCAGACAGTCTGTGGGCAGAGATAGCCGCACCAGACACGGCCAGCGACCGCGTTCATAAGAAACAGCGTCATCGCTGCGACGATCAGCAGACCGGTGATGTAGTAGACTTCCTGCGGCCAAATCTCGATGAAAAAGAAATAAAACCTGCGACCGGGAAAATCGATCAACACCGCCTGGTTGGGCGCGTTCGGCCCACGATCCCAACGAACAAATGGCAAGAGATAATAGACGCCGAGGGTGACGATCAACACAACCCACTTTACCCGACGGAACGTGCCCGAGACGCGCTGAGGATAGATTTTTGCCCGTGCCGTGTAGAGCGGCTCATCGCCATCCGGCTGCGGTACGTCCGCGTCCGCTACACGCTGAGCCGCGGCTGCGGCGTCGCCGACCAGACGGAGATGCGGACGATGCTGCGAATGCGTCGCGTCAGTGCGATTTCCGGCGGCCGCAATATCCGCGTCGGGGTACATCTAACTACTCTCCGCCGCCGAATGAATGCACATAGACGGTCAGCGCTTCGATGGTTGCAGGATCGAGTTTGCCGCCCCATGCGGGCATGACGCCGCCGTGCCCGTTCCAAACTCCGTTGATGATCGTCGGCAATTCCGGTCCGTAGAGCCAGATGTTGACGGTGAGATCAGGCGCACCGAGGGCTCGGTTTCCCTTACCCTGTGGACCATGACAGACGGCGCAATTGGTGGCGAAAATCTTGGCTGCTTGCGCGAGATCGACGCTGGGCGTCGTGGGCAGGCCAGACAGTGAACGGACGTAATTGGCGACAAGGACGATGTCGCTCATTTGCAGCATTCCATCGCGGCCGAATGCGGGCATCGCCCCCTGATGACCCGCAGCGTCGCTGGAGCGGATACCGTGGGTGATCGTCTGCTGAATATCGGCGAGGGTGCCGCCCCAGAGCCAATCGTTGTCGTCGAGGTTCGGATATCCCGGGGCGCCGCCGCCACCAGCGCCATGGCACGGCGCGCAATTGTCGGCGAAGGCGCGCGCCCCCAAAGCGCGGGCGAAGTCGAGCAGCGCTGGCGTCTCTTCGATCTGCTGCAACGAGGAATGGGCCAGCTGAGCCATCATCGCGCTGCGTTGCGCCTGCAGTGCGGCGAGGTCGCTCTCAACCGTGCTGCGCGCGTGCCAATTGAACGCGCCACTCGTGTAAGACGATATGAGCGGCCAGGACGGATACACGATCCAATAACCGATGGACCAGATGATCGTCGCGTAAAATAGCCAAAGCCACCAGCGCGGCAGTGGCGTGTTCAGTTCGCGAATGCCGTCCCATTCGTGACCTGTGGTCCCAACTTGAGGAGACGGCGCGGGATCGTGCTGGGTGCGATCGCTCATCTTAGTCCTCACGCAGAGGAATTCGTGCCGATTCGTCGAACTGCTTCTGCCGCGAAGGCCAAAACGCATAAGCAATAACCAAGAGAAAGATCACGAAGAAGTAGACCAGGCCCCAGGTTTGCGCGAAGTGTGCGAAGAAGGCGTAGCTCGATGACATGTCGTCCCCTCAACGGATATTTGCTTTGTCGTCGTAAAGCTTGAAGTCGACCAGCGTGCCGAGCATCTGCAGGTAGGCGATCAAGGCATCGGCTTCGGTAATGCGGCCCGGATTGCCGCCGAAGTTGCGCGCCTGCGCCTTCGGGAAGCGCTTGGCGAGCGCGTCGGCATCCGGTGCGTCAGCGGTCGCCTGCGTGCGCAAATCGGCAATCGCATTGGCGATCATCTCGTCGGTATATGGAACGCCGAGCGTCGCCTGCACCTTCATGTCTTCGGCAATGTGCGAATAATCCAGGTCGTTCGTGAAAAGCCACGGATAAGCTGGCATGATCGAACCAGGCACCACCGAGCGCGGATTGTTCAGGTGGTCGCGATGCCAATCGTCTGAATACTTGCCGCCGACCCGGGCAAGATCAGGGCCGTTACGCTTGGAGCCCCACTGGAACGGATGGTCATACTCGCTTTCGGCGGCCAGGGAATAATGACCGTAGCGTTCGACCTCGTCGCGCAACGCCCGGATCATCTGCGAGTGGCACAGATAGCA
>JASHVC010000692.1 GCA_030039655.1 Xanthobacteraceae bacterium
CGGCCGCGCGCGGGCCGCCGCCGTGTCGATCGCCCGAATGTGGCCGTGCGCGACCGAACTGCGCAGGATCACGGCATGCAGCATTCGCTCACTGTAAAGATCGTCGACATACTGCCCCCGCCCGGTGAGAAAGCGGAAATCCTCCAGCCGCTCGATTGGGCTGCCGACAAACAAATTGCTCGCGCGGGAAGCGGCGACGCTCATATGACGATCGTTGCATCCAGGTTGATGAGAGCGCGGGCGACGCTGAGCGCCGCAAGCGCGGAGGTTTTCGGATTGGTGCGCGATGGCTTTCCTTGCAGCTGGATTGCGAAGCGACCGGCAGCGCCTTCGGCTTCGATCTCGTGCACGTTGCCGGGCGCCTCGGGGTCGGCCACCAGTTCGACCTCTGTGGCGTCAAAGCCGAGGCCTGCAAGCGCGACGGCGGCGGCCACATTGGCATTCTGCGGATACAGCAATGCCGCTTCGCCGGCGGTGCCGCGATACAGCACGGTGCGCGCGGAGAGCTTATCGAGGTCGGCGACCTTTTCTGCCGGCGAGCCGCGCCACGCCGCAGGCGGCTTGCGCGAGCGATAGCGCACGGCATCGAGTCCTCCGACGCGCATGGCGGCGATCGCGTCGATGCCGCCGATGGCGCCGGCGGGCAGCAAGATACGGGCACCGCCCTCCCGCGCCGCTTCTTTAAGCGCCTCCAGCAGTCTCGGCTCCGCAAGGGCACCGATTGAGATCACCAGCAGATCGACGCGGCGCAGCAGCACAGCGGGGCCGTATTCCGCCACGGCCTTCTGCCCCGCAGCCTCGGCGACGACCTCTGGGCCACGGGCCAGCAGGGCATCGAGCGACTCGACAATCTTGATTCCCGGCAGCGCCGTACGCGCCTTGTCGACACGTCCTGGCCGGCACAGCGCACCGACGATGTCAGCGCCGCTGTCAGCGCTGCGCAGCGCGGACAGCACGTCCTGCGCAATGCCGCCGTACCCGATCAGTCCAACAGCGGTCGTCACAGCCGCATGCCCGTAAACTTCCACTGTGACAACTCTTCCATGGTGTAGCGCACGCCTTCGCGCCCAAAGCCGGAAGAGCCGACGCCGCCGAACGGATAAGTGTCGAGGCGGAAGCGGCTCGCATCATTGATCCACAAGGATCCGACGCGAAGCTTGCGCGACACCTTGAATGCGGTATCGAGGCTCTTGGTGAAGCAGGCGCCCTGCAGCCCGAACTCGGACGAGTTGGCGAGCGCCAATGCCGCATCGACATCGGCGACGGGCTGCACGGTAACGACCGGGCCGAACGCCTCCTCGGTCATCAACCGGGCATTCGGCGGCGCCTCCGCGACGATCGCGGGGCCGAGTATGGCGCCACGCCGCTCCGGTTTGAGTACGAGCTTGGCGCCCTTGGCGACAGCGTCAGCGATCATCGCCTCGACACGGTCGGCCGCCGCGGCAGAGACCATCGGACCGACGTCGGTGGCGCCGTCCTCCGGATCGCCGACTTTCAGTTTCTTCGCCGCGGCGACGAACTGTTCGAGGAAGCGCTCATAGACCGCCTTCTCGACGATGACGCGTTGCGCCGAGATGCATTGTTGGCCGCTCGCTTCAAAACCGGCGCCCGCGATGCGGGTCGCCGCATCCGCGAGATCGGCGTCGGCGCACACGATGTTGGCGGCATTGGAGCCCAGCTCACCGACGAATTTCTTGGCGCCGGCCGCGCGGGCAAGCTCATTGCCGGCGGCCGTGGAGCCGGTGACGGTGACCGCCGCGACCAACGCGTGCGCGACCAGAAGCTTGGCACTCTCGCGCCCTCCGGGCACGACGTTGAAAAGCCCGTCCGGCAAGCCGGCTTTCTTCATTGCCGCAGCCATCAGCAGCGCCACTTCGGTGCCGGGCGGCGATGGCTTCACCACCACGGCGTTGCCGACCGCCAGCGCGGGTGCCACCTTCTGGATCAAAAGGTTCACCGGTCCGTTGAACGGCGTGATCGCGGCCACCACCCCATAGGGGATGCGCACGGTGAATCCGAAGCGGCCGGCGCCGGTGGCCGCAACATCGAGCGGCAATACCTCGCCGTTGAGATGTGGCAGCTGCGCGGCACACGCGCGGATGAAGGCGCCGGCTCGCTTGGCCTCGAAGGTGGCGGCGCGCCGCGGCTTGCCGATGATGCGGATCAACGAGCGCACCAGCTCGGCTTCGAGTTTGTCCATGGCGTCGGCGACTGCCGTAAGCCATTCGAGGCGTTTCGCCGTGGTCGCTTCCATGTTGGCGAGATACGCCTGGTACGCATGCTTGACCGCAGCGTCGACGATGCCGGCGTCCGACTCGATCATGTGCGAGGCGACGGTCTCGTCGATCGGCGAAACCAGCGGTGAAAACGCCGCCCCGCCGGCCGCACTGACGCCGCCGATCCAGGGCAGAAGGCGGGGGATATCGTTCATGGGCGATTCTCCTGTACGGATTATTCGTGCGCGCGCGCTGCGGCGATCAAACCAAACAGCTTGGCGGGTGTCACCGGGTATTCGCCGATGGTGATGCCGAACGGCGACAGTGCGTCCTCGACGGCCGCCACGATGGCGCCGGCGGCCGGCACGCAGCCGGATTCGCCCACGCCTTTGACGCCGAGCGGATTGAGCGGTGATGGCGATTGCAGAAAGTGCAGTTCGATATTTGGCACTTCGGTGGAGGTGGGCAACAGATAATCGGCGAAAGTGGTGGTGAGCGGCTGCGCGCCGTCGTCGTAGCCCATCCACTCGTAGAGCGCATTGCCGATGGCGTGCGCCGCGCCGCCGACAAGCTGGCCCTCGACAATCATCGGATTGATCAGCTTGCCGCTGTCATTGACCACTACGTAGTGCAGGATGCGCACATGGCCGGTCTCGACATCGACCTCGACTTCGACTGCGTGGCAGCCCATGCCGTAGGTGAGCGCGTTCGGCAGAAAGCTTTGCATGCTTTCCAGGCCCGGCTCGAATTTTCCCGGCATCGAATAGCCCGGCACGCCCGAGACCGCCTCGGCGACTTCGCGTAGCGAAAGCCCGCTACCCGGCGCGCCAACGACTTCGACGCGACCGTCGCGCAGCTCGAGATCTTCCACGCTTGCCTCAAGAAGGTGCGCCGCCACGCTCAGCACCTTCTCGCGCACCGCGACCGCTGCGAGATGAACCGACGAACCGGCCGTGACGGTCTGCCGGCTGGCGAAGCCGCCCTGCCCATAGGGAATGACGGCGGTATCACCGGCCACCACAGTCACGGTGTCGGTAGGGACGGCGAATTGCTCGGCACAGATTTGCGCCAGCGCGGTACGAATGCCCTGCCCCATGGGCATGGCGCCGGTATAGACCGAGATGCGACCGGAGCGGCCAACGCGCACGATGCCGGACTCGAAGGGCCCGCGTCCGGTGCCTTTGACGCCGTTGCCGACGCCGATCCCCAGATAGCGGCCTTGCTCATGCGCGCTACGCCGGCGCTCGGCGAAGCCCGCATAGTCGATAGCGTTGAGAGCCATATCGAGACAGCGCGGAAAGTCGCCGCTGTCGTAGGCGATCGGCGAACCGGAACGCGTCTTCAGCGGCGTGACGTAGGGCATCTTCTCCGCCGGCACGAGATTGCGCCGCCGCACTTCGCTGCGATCGAGTTTCAGCTCGCGCGCGATTTGATCGAGCACGCGCTCCATCGCGAAGGCGGCTTCCGGGTAGCCGGCGACTCGCACCGGCATGGTAGCGACCTTGTTGGTCTCCACCACTTTCACCCGCAGTTCGTAGGCCGGCACGATGTACGGACCGGGCACGCCGGTCGAGGCGTTGTATGGCAGATTGAGGCCTTGCGGCGTGTACGCGCCCTGATCGTGAATAAGCTCGCCACGTACGCCGAGCACGCGTCCTTCGCGGTCGAATCCGACTTCGAGATTCCAATATTGATCGCGTTCCTGTACCGCCGCGCAAAAATGCTCGCGGCGGTCTTCGACCCATTTGATCGGCCGGCGCAGGCGGAGACAGGAGGCCGCGACAACGACTTCCTCAGGATAGAGGACGAACTTGGCGCCGAAGCCGCCGCCGACGTCCGGCGCCACGACGCGAATGCGGTTCTCGTCGAGGCTGAGCAAACGCATCAGGAAGGCCCGCACTTCGTGGGCGAGCTGTGTCGACGTCCACAGCGTGAGGCGGTCTTCGTTGCGGTCATAGACCGCGACGGCGCCGCGGCCCTCCATCGAATGCGCGCCGCCGCGGTGCTGTTTGAGGCTGACGCGCGCCGTATGTGGCGCGCGCGCAAACGCCGTCGCGATGTCGCCGTAGGCCTGAGGGAACTCGATCAGCAAGTTGCTTGATTTGCCGCGATGGGCCAGCGGCGCGCCCGGGCGCAGGGCCGCGCGGCAATCCGAAACCGCACGCAACGGCTCGTAATCGACTTCGACTAGAGCGGCTGCGTCTTCGGCGATGGCACGCGACTGCGCCACCACGATGGCGACGGCCTCGCCCACGAAAGCAACTTCGTCTTTCGCGAGAACGAATGGCGCCACGTCCCCCGACAACTGATCGGTGCGGAACTGCAGCGGCAGCCGTTCGGCCGTCAGCAGCGGCGCAAGATCGGGTTGCGCGAACACCGCATGCACGCCGGGCAGGCGGAGCGCCTTGGCGGCGTCGATTCCGCGAATGCCGGCATGCGCGTGCGGGCTGCGCACGAACGCCGCCTCCAGCATCCCGGCGAATTTCAGATCGTCGACGAAGCGGCCATCGCCGCGGACCAACGGCCCGTCTTCGATACGCAGCACTGGCCGGCCGACCGCCGTATTCGGAGTCACCGTGTTCGCTCCCCGGGACTCACTCATCGATATGCACGCCGGAAGCTTTGACGACTTCACGCCACTTCGGCCGCTCGGAAGCGATGAACGCCGCGAACGCGTCGGGCGTCATCGGGTCGGGCTGCCCGCCGACCTGAGTGAGCGCTTTCACCACATCGGGCTCCTCGAAAATGTGTTTCACTTCGGCGGCGAGCTTGTCGACGATGGGCCGCGGCGTGCCGGCCGGCGCAAACAGGCCTTGCCACCCTTCGACCGAAAAGCCGTTCAGAGTTTCGCCAATGGTCGGCAGGGCAGGCGCGCTGGCGAGACGGTGCGCGCTAGTCACCGCAAGGGCGCGAATGGCGCCGCCCTGCGCCTGCGGCCACAAAGTGGTCATGCTGTCGATGGCCACATCGACATTGCCGCTCATCATCGA
>JASHVC010000693.1 GCA_030039655.1 Xanthobacteraceae bacterium
AGAAGGACAGGATGAGGGGGCTCGGACGGTTCCAATAAATATTCCGGCTCTGCAGATGGCTGCCGAATAGTATAATGTGCGGTCATGACCACACACGAGCAGAACGACTTCCTCACGCTGACCGGTCCCAGCACCCCCATGGGCGCGCTGATGCGGCGCTATTGGATCCCGGCGCTGCTGTCGTCGGAAATTCCCGAGCCCGATTGCCCGCCGGTGCGGCTGAAGCTGCTGAGCGAGCGGCTGATCGCCTTCCGCGACACCGCCGGCCGAGTCGGTGTGATGGACGAATTCTGCGCCCACCGCGGCGTCTCGCTCTGGTTCGGGCGCAACGAGGAGCACGGTCTGCGCTGCCCCTATCACGGCTGGAAATACGACGTGAATGGGCAATGCGTCGAAGTACCGTCGGAGCCGGTCGAGAGCGGCTTCTGCAAGAAGATCAAGCTCACGTCGTATCCGTGCGTGGAAATGGGCGACGTGATCTGGGTCTATATGGGTCCGGCTGAGAAGAAGCCGCCGCTGCCGAATTTCGAATGGGCAACCGTGCCGGCCGGGTCACGCTTCGTCAGCAAGCGCACGCAGGAATGCAACTGGCTGCAGGCACTCGAAGGCGGCATCGATTCGGTGCACGTGTCGTTCCTGCATCGCCACGATCTGCGCAGCGACCCGCTGCACGTGGGCCAAGGCGCCGAATTCACCCGCGAGACGACCGTGCGTTTCGAGGTCATCGAGAACAAAGGCGGCATGGTGATCGGCGTGCGACGGCCGGCGACGCCGGGCAATCTCTACTGGCGCATCACCCAATGGGTGATGCCATTCCACACCATGATTCCACCCTACGGCGACAACGCGCTCAACGGCCACGCGTTCGTGCCGATCGACGACGAGAACTGCATGTCGTGGTGCTTCACCTACCATCCGTCACGGCCGCTCTCGACCCACGAGCTTGAAGTCATGAGCAACGGCGGCGGCATTCACGTCAATCTCATTCCGGGCTCGTTCCGCCCCGTGGTCAACAAAGACAACGACTACATGATCGACCGCGTGGCGCAGAAGCATCACAAGTCTTACTGCGGCGTCAAAGGCATCGCCATGCAGGACGCCGCGATCCAGGAAAGCTGCGGACCGATCCAGGATCGCAGCAAGGAAAATCTGGTCTCGACCGACAACGGCGTGATCATGGCACGCGTGCGCCTGCGCAAGGCCGCGCTCGCCGCTGCAAAGGGCGAGGAGCCCGACGGTATCGATCCAGCGACGCACGCCGTACGCTCGGCCTCGATTGTGCTGCCGGAAGGCGCCAACTTCTACGAAGCCGCCGGCGACGCACTGAAGGCCAAGCGAGGCGTCGCGCACGCGTCGGTGTGATGGCGCCTTCGAGCAAGGGTTATTAGATCATCGCCGCGGCAACACCCGATTCCGTCGCATTCTGGCCGGCCGCCGAATTGCTGGCGGCGTATCGGCAGAAGACGCTTTCGCCGGTCGAGGTGGCCCGCGCCGTGCTGGAGCGGATCGAGCGCCACAACAGCGCGGTCAATGCCTGGTGCCATCTCGACGCCGATGGGGCGCTGACGCGGGCGCGCGAATCCGAAGCGCGATGGATGGCAGGCGCGCCCATGGGCCTCGCCGACGGCATCCCGATCGGCGTCAAAGACAACATCCTCGTGGCCGGTATGCCAACGCGGTTCGGCTCGAAGCTTTTTTCCGACAGGCCAGCACGCCACGACGCGCCGGCCGTGGCACGGCTGCGCGAGCAAGGCGCCGTCATCCTCGGCAAGACCGCGATGCCCGAGATCGGCTGGAAGGCCGTCGGCGACAGCCCGTTGACCGGGATCACGCGCAATCCCTGGGACACGCGAAAGACGCCGGGCGGCTCTTCCAGCGGCGCGGTCGCCGCGACCGTACTCGGCATGGGCTCGATCCACCTCGGCACCGACGGCGGCGGCTCCATCCGCATTCCGTCATCGTTCACCGGCTGCTACGGCATCAAGCCGACACGCGGACGCGTGCCGTCCTGGCCGACCTCGCCGCTTGGGACCTTGGCGCATGTCGGACCGATGGCGCGATCAGTGGCCGACGCGGCCTTAGCGATGAGCATCATCAGCGGCTCCGATCTGCGCGACGTCTACGGTTGGATTTCGCCGCCGCCCGACTTCCGCAATGGCCTTGAGGACGGCGTACGCGGTTTGCGCATCGCCTATTCGCCGCGTCTCGGCTACGTGAAGCGCGTGCACCCAGAAGTCGAAGCGTCCGTGAAAGCTGCAGCGCATTTGTTTGAAAGCTTTGGCGCTCATGTGGAGGCGGCCGATCCTGACATCGGCGGCGATCCGATTGCGGCATGGGATACGCTGTGGTGGACATCGGCGGCGCTGAACTTGCGTCCGCATGGCGACAAGGTTCGCGAGGTTTGTGATCCAGACCTCGTCGCGGGCGCGGCACAAGGCCACGCCATTAGCGCTGTCGATTTCGTCAATGCGCAGCTCAAGCGCGCTGAAGTGTCGAACGCGCTGGCGCGGTTCTTTGAGCGCTATGACTTGTTGCTCACGCCGGCAATGCCACTGCCCGCATTTGAGGCCGACCATCTGGTGCCGCCCGGCGGCGAATGGGGCGAGCGCTGGACCGATTGGGCACCGTTCTCTTATCCGTTCAATCTCACCCAGCAGCCTGCTGCTTCGATACCCTGTGGACAAACGAGCGACGGTCTACCGATCGGACTGCAGATCGTGGGCGCAATCGGCGCCGACGATCTGGTTTTGCGCGCGAGCCGCGCCTTCGAAACGGCGCAGCCAATTCTGGTACTGGGCGAGCCTCGGGTGCTTTAGTAAAAGGGCGCGGCGACGTCAGCTCTTCCATAAGCTTCGAAATTGCGCGGCCACGAGCTGATCGTAGGCGAGCGGCTCCGTCAGCAGCCCGTTGGCCATCGCGAACTTGTTGATGCCATCGACGGCTTCGGCGGAAATGGTCGCGTCGTAAAACGGCGCATCGCGCGCGATGAGACCTGCGATCAGCGAGGCTGCTTCGGGCGCGAACAGACGCTCACCGATGGCGGTGGCGCGCGATGGGTCGGCCGCAAGCGCCTTCTGCGCTTTCACGATGGCGCGTACCGCGCCGGCGGCGACCTGTGGCTCTTCCTCGATCAACCTTTCGGTCGTGGTCAGTGCCGGGAAATTATAGAAACGCGCGCCGGGCGGACCGTCACCTCGGCGCAGATCGAGATGCAGCTTGGCGACGTCGAGTTTCTCGCCGATGGCGAGCCGCATGCCGTTGCCCCAGTAGGCCTCCGCCATGTCCTGAGCGAGCGCATCGACGCCGACGCGGTATTTGAGATGTTCGTCCTCGGTAGTAGGCATCGGCACGATCGAAACGCGGTCGCGTTTGAGAGCGATGCCGGCCTGTTTGAGCAGGTGACGCAGCCCGACTTCCGGAAAGGCCGTCGATGCGGAAATGCGCAAGCCCTTGAGCGCATCGAGGTCGCCACGCTTGACGTCAAGGTCCGAGCGGACTGCCAAAAACCAGTAGGAATATTGCGCCAGCGCGCACAGCAACTTTGCGCCCTTCCAGCCCGGAAAGGCGCGGGTCGCCATATAGGCCGGTCCGCCGAGGAAATGAACTTCGCCGTTGCGCAGTCGCTCCGGCCCATTGAGCGCGCTGTAAGCTCGCTCGACTTCAGCTTCGATTCCCTCTTCGCGGAAGAAACCTAGCTCGACGGCCGCCGTGGCGACGAAATACGAAGGCGAGTCCAGGTCGGCGACCACAAGCCGAAACATCGATCATCGCTCCGCCAAGGCCCGCTTGCGCCACAGCGCCCACGGCCGCGCCGAGGCGTTGAGCATCGCGTGGTTGCTGGTGAGCGCTTCGGCGCGGGTCATGAAATTGATCGGACCCCCGATGGTGTGGGCCGCAAGCTGCTGGCGCGCGTTGATCTCGGTGTAATAGGCGCGAAACACGGCGTTGGGCAACGTCGGGCCCACCACGGAATCACCGTGGCCGCGCATGAGAATGACGGCGGCCTCGGGGCCGAGTTTTTGCGCCAGATCTTTACCGAGGCGCGGCGTGAGGATCATCAGGTCCGTGCCGTCGCCCGCGTGCTTTCTGATCTCGAACAACGGCACACCGAGGCCGAGGAAGCCGGCGTTGTGCAAAAGCGGCCGGAGTTTTGCGCGCGTCACTGTGAACGGCACCACAGTTGGCGAATGGCTGTGCACCACCGCATTCACGTCCGACCGTACTTTGTAGATTTCGCCGTGGATGAAGCGTTCGCGGTAAAGCAGTTTGCCCTCGTCCCTGGGATCGACGGCCTGGCTGTCGAGGTCGAGCAGCAGAATGTCGGCGGCGCGCACCGACTCGGGCGCGATCGAGCGCGAGATCAGATAACGGTGCGGATCGCGCGGGTCGCGCACGCTGATGTGACCGAAGGCGTCGAGCACGCCGAGCCGCGCCAGCGTACGGTTGGCGGCCACGAGATCGTCAACCAGCTCGCGGTCGAGCGGATAGACCGACGATTTGCGCCGCGGTGCCGACACGCGCGATGCGGCTTTGGCAGGCATTGAAGGCATTCCAAGACGCTTCGGGGCGCGGACCGTAACAACTTTCGAGCCGGCTCGGAAGTGTGCCATAACGCTGGGCTCGTCGAAGGACCGCCTGCATGAACAACGCCGATCTGATCGTCGCCACGCTCAAGTCGGCCGGAATTTCGCGCGGCTTCGGCATTCCAAGCGGCAACGTCCTGCCGCTCATGGAGGCGATGCGCCAGGGCGGCCTCGATTTCGTGCTCACTGCTCATGAGGGCTCCGCCGGCTTTGCCGCCGACGTCACCGGCCGGCTCACCGGCGCCCCCGGGCTTTGCATCGCGACGCTGGGACCTGGCGCAACTAATCTCGCGACCGGCATCGGCGACGCCTGGCTTGACCGCTCGCCGCTCATCGCCATCACCTGCAATCTGAATACGGATCAGCTCGGTCGCCGCATTCAGATGTGGATCGATCATCATGCGCTGTTCAAGCCGATCACCAAGGCAACACTGCCGCTGCGCAAAGGCGAAATCGGCGCGACCCTTGCGGAGGCGATACGCATTGCCATGAGCGAGCCGCAGGGTCCGGTGCACCTCGACCTGCCGGAGGATGTGGCGGTCGCACCGACAAATGAAACGGTGCCGGCGCTCGCCGCGCCTGGCAAGCTGGGGCCCGCGACGGACGAAGCGATCGCGCGCGCCGGCGAATTGATTGCTGCCGCGCGGCGGCCCATCGCGGTCATCGGCTCGTCGGCGATGCGGCTCGCCGATCGCGCGCGTCTGAAAAAAGTGGTCGAGCATTTCGGTCTACCCTTCGCCACCACCACCATGGCCAAGGGCCTGATCGACGAGACGCATCCACTTTCGCTTGGCTGCATCGAGCGCGCCTGTCGGCAAGGGCAACGCAAGCTGCTCCGTTCGGCCGATCTCATCGTCGGTCTCGGCTACGACACTGTCGAGGTCGAATACGAAGCCTGGATCGGCGATGTGCCGCTGCTCCAGATCGATATCGAACGGGTCGACATCGCGGCTTCGGTCAAGCTCGCGCATCAGGTGACCGGCGATCTCGATGCTTCTCTTGGGCGCCTCGCCCAGCAAGCCGGCAAGCAAAACTCATGGACGCCGGAGCAAATCGATGCCCATCGCAGCGCCTTCCAAGCAGCGCTGCGGCCGGCCAGCGGAGCGTTCACCGCGCACGCCGCCATCGACGCCGTGCGCCGCGCCCTGCCCCTCGACGGAGTCCTCGCGTTCGACGTCGGCGCTCATACGCACCAGATCGCGAGCCAATGGACCGCGCACGCGCCCAAGACCTTTCTGATCACCAACGGCTGGTCATCCATGGGTTTCGGCCTGCCGGCCGCCATCGCGGCGAAGCTGGCGCGGCCCGATCTGCCGGTGGTCTGTCTGATCGGGGATGGTTGCTTTCAGATGACCTGCGGCGAGGTCGCCACCGCCAAACGGCTCGGCATCACGCTGCCCATCGTGGTGCTCGACGACAAATGGCTCGCGCTCATCAAGGTCAAGCAGATACGCCGGCAGTTTCCT
>JASHVC010000694.1 GCA_030039655.1 Xanthobacteraceae bacterium
TGTTGACGCTGATGACCGGAATCCCGTTCTGCCCGGTGCGCGGCAGTACGTATGCGGTCGTGGAAAAGCGTACCGAGGGCGAGCGGTCGCGCACGTAGACGGCGAAATCGGACGATTTCGACAGCGTCTCATGCACGACTGACGGCAATCCTGCGCGGAGCGTGACCATGTAGGTCTGTCCGTGCTGCAATCCCTCGACGCAAAGCTGTTTGTCTTGCACCGAGAGTGCCGGCTTGTCGGTGCCAGCAAGCGCGACGAAGGGCGAGAAGTCGGTGCGAACCGGGAGCTCCTCTGAGAACTGGAAGCAGGCGCGCGGCGAGGCCGTGTCGGCGTCGATCGTATAATCGAGCACACGGAAACCGTGCTGCTCACGCAGCCGCTCGTATTGCGCGCGCACGTCGGCGACCTCACGCAGTTCCAGCGAGAGCCGCAGTGCATCGAGCGCTGGCCGCCACATCTGCCGTTGGCTCAATACGCCCCCGAGCAGCACGAGACTGTCGGCTTCTTCATTGCGGTTGTTGGTGCGCTGGTAGGCGATGTACGCGGCAGCCGAAGCGCGCCCGAGAAGCAGCGCGCGTTCGTTGTCGTTCGCCGGCCTGATCTGCATGATCGTGCGTGCAAGCCGCAGCCAAGTGGTGGCGTCGCTCGGCGTTGCAGCAACAATCTGGCCTAAGACCTCCATGCCGGTGCGGAAATCGTTCTTGGCGAAGGCCGCGTCAGCATCACGGCGCAGTTGCGCCACCGGCTTGGTGGGCGTCCCCGCGGCCGTCTTGATTTGCGCCTCGAGGGTGATGGCGCTTTGGGCGAGATCGCTGTTCTGGAAGGGTTTGTCCGCAGCTTGGGCGGAAAGTAACGCGAGCGTCGTACACACGGCCGCAACCGCTGCCACGAGGGCGGCGCGGAATGGCGCAATCATGGGTGCAAGTCCTCCCGAGGGTCGTAATCTCGACCCCGTTCTATCAGTTGAGATTTGAATCGTGTCGAGGTCGTGACCGAGGCGAGCGTTGCCAAGCTAAACTTTTCGTTAGCAGATAACAAACGGAGACAGTCGTGAAAATCTCAAGTCCGTCTGTGTCAATCCCGCTGACACGTGCGATGACCAGCAAATCGTGCTTCGGCTATGATATAATCGCAGTTGCTTAGAGGAATTCGAACAACCGTTTGAATGTGCGCGGGATCAAAATCTGAAGCGGACTGAACGCCATTGAAGCCGTCCCCAATGTCGCGCCTTTTCCAGGCTCCGATTTTGGCTGGTCGAAGGCGACGCCAATAACACCTTGGCCGACACCCCCCAGGCCGGTCAGCGCGCGATCCGCCTTCCCAGAAGGACCGGGGCGTTTTACCTCGCGATTCGATGTATACTTATGTCCGTGCGGCCCCCTAGCTCAACCGGATAGAGCAGCGGATTTCTAATCCGCAGGTTAGAGGTTCAAGTCCTCTGGGGGTCACCACTCCTGCCCAAGATCGCGGACTTGCCCTAACTGCGACACTTCGTACGCGCACACCTTCTTCTCAGCAGAGCAAGATGCGCAGTAGGTTGCGCCTCGCTGCCGGCTGAAACGAGATTGCCGAAGTCTCTATAAGAAACGGCAGCCATTGTGCCATCGGTTGGTGCTTGCACTTCGGCCGAGCTCTTTTCCGGCCATTCATCTTTATTAACAACGGGCGTGGCTGCGCGCAGCGCAGTCGATCGCCGCACACACCAGAGGGAGAACTCTCATGAACTCCAAGTACAAGACGGCGCTTGCAGTCGTCATCAGTGCTGCGCTTGGCGCAGCTGCCGTCGAAGGACTGCACGCTCAAGCCAAGCCACCGGTCTACACCGTGACTGAAATCGACGTGAATAATGTCGACGGCTACATGAAAGAATATGTCCCGGTTGTCCAACCTCTCATCAAGAAGGGCGGCGGCACACTCCTCGCGGCCTCGCTCAAAGTAACAGCAATGCTGGGCACCGCGCCGAAGCGTGTTGCGATCAACCGCTGGGACAGCTTTGAAGCAGCGCAAGCGCTTTACAATTCGCCGGACTATAAAGCCGCTCAGGCCATTGGCAACAAGTATGCTACTTTCCGCCGGTACGCCGTCGAAGGGTTGCCGCAGTAGCTCTGGTCAGCTTGTTGTGACTGAGGCCGCCTCTATCGGCGGCCTCAAATTTATCGTTTGATCGCCGCGCTCATTTACATGCAAGTGCGGCTCCAACGGATTAACCATAGCGCGCCGTTTTCCGGCGTTGCCGCAGATAAACCCGAAAGATCACCGACGCTGAAGAGGTTCGGCCGATAGCGGCGCGACTTGTTAGGACAACCCCCCATTCCTTGCTCCAGCAGGTCGCGCCGTTTTAATCCTAGTCGCCAAATGCGTTTTGATCGGAGCGCACGCTCAGCGCAATCTTGTCTGATTGCCACTGCGGCGTGAGCAAGTTCTTTTGAGCATCGTTCCTGCAGCGCCATATTTTTCGCTTGGGAAGCAGCGCGCGTTTTTCACGCCGCCCAAACATGCCAGGCGGTATTACGTGGTTGAGGGCGCTGCTGCCTGCGTCAACGCGCCGCCGCGGTGCGACACCAAATCACGGAGCTTTCAGGGCCAATGCGCGCTTGCCTTAGCGCAGGGGGTGACCATGGAGGACGACATGGTTACCGACGCGGCGCTCTGGTTTCTCTTGGTGGCCATGATCGGCTTTGTCGCCTGCGGTTGCCACTACACGCGACGCACGGCGAACCGATACAGGTCAACACACGACCGCTAGACCGGATAGCTTGATCGGACGATTCGTCTGAATCATAGGCCGCGTCCATTCAGCACTACCAGCCTGCATTTTCAAAGGCTTACATTTCGCCGCGCCAGGCCCGCACGATCATCGGAACGCCCATGATTGCGAGGGCGCCCGCCCAACGTCCTGCTGCTTTTTCCAGCAGGCGGCGGGCAGCATTTGCCCCCGCGCAACACTAGCCCCCTACTCGCGATAAAGGTATGTTGCCGGGACGCCGAAATAATCTGAATAAAAACTCGGCGACCCCCAAGGAGGAAACGATGACCGACGCACTCTCCACTCGCCGAAATCCGACCCGCCGCAACGTTCTTAAATCCGCAGCGCTCGGCTCCGTTGCCGCTATCGCCGCGCCCTATGTCAAGACCGCTTACGCCGCCGGCACATTGTCGCTCGGCGTATGGGACCACTGGGTGCCCGGCGCCAACAATACGCTCACCGCGCTGTGCAACGAGTGGGGAGCAAAGAACAGCGTCGAGGTAAAGATCGACTACATCACCTCTCAGGGTGAGAAGGACAAGCTGACCGCCGCGGCCGAGGCGCAAGCCGGCACCGGTCACGACATCATGTCCCATCGCGACTGGAACATCCGCATCCATGCGGAAAAACTCGATCCGCTCGACGATGTCGTGGATGGCCTCATCAAGGAATATGGCCCGATCAGTCCGGTGTCCGAATATCTAGCCAAGATCAAAGGCACGTGGCGCGGCCTCCCGACCACCGTGGGAAGCCAAGTGAAGCCGTGCTGCTCGCGGTTCGATCTTTACCAGCAGCACGCGGGCATCGACGTGCGCGACATGTTCCCGACCGACGAGTCGAAATGGGACAAGGCCAAGACCGACACGTGGACCTGGGATACCTATCTTTCGTCCGCCGAGAAGCTTTTTAAGGCTGGCTTCCCGGTCGGTTTGCCCATGGGCCAGACCAGCGATGCCGTCGACTGGGTCGGCGCGCTGTTCAACTCCTACGGCGTGGTCATGGTCGACGCCAAGGACAACATCAAGATCAACTCCGACGAGACGCGCGCCGCGCTCGAATACCTCAAGAAGCTGATGGCGCTGAATCCGCCGGAGGTTTACGCCTGGGACGACGCGGGCAACAACCGCTGGCTCATCTCCGGCAAGGGCTCGAGCATCATGAACCCGCCGAGCGCGTGGGCTGTTGCCAAGCGCGACAACCCGAAAGTGGCGGAGAATTGCTGGACCCATCCGATGCCGCGCGGACCGAAGGGCCGGTTCGTCGGCCAGCTACCGCAGTTCTACGGCCTGTGGAGCTTCTCTAAGAACAAGGCGGCGGCGAAGGACCTGCTGACGTTTATTTCGCAGAAGGCCGCGGTCGCAAAATTGGTCGAAGCCTCGTACGGCTACGACCTGCCATCGTTTAAGACCATGTACGATCTCGACACCTGGAAGACGGTCTCGCCGCCCGTCGGCACCGTCTACGGCTATCCGCCGCGTGGCGACGAGCTGACCTCCATCGCTGGCGCGCCGGCGCGTTCGGAAGTTGGTGCGCAGATCTACAACCAGGCGATCAATACCGTCATGGTGGCGAAGTTCACCCAGGGCAACGAGAAGCTCGACGACGTCATCAAATGGGCTGAGAACGAGCTGCAAGGGACACTTCGCGCCTAAGCGGTTGCCATTCCGGGACGCGGGCGAAAGCCCGCGGACCCGGAATCCATAACCTCAAGCCCAGCGAATATGGATTTCCGGATTCCGCGCTTACGCTCGACCCCGGAATGATCAATGAGGTGAATGTGGCCGACACCGTCCAGACCTGGTCGCCCGGACTAAGCTCGACCATTCCGTCGGTTACAAAGGACCGCTTGCGGCTGTTCCTGCGCCGGCGCTCCACGATCGCTTTCGCCATGTGCCTGCCGCTGATCATCATTATCTGCGGGCTGGTCATCTATCCGGCGTTTTATTCGATCTACCTGTCGACGCTGAACCGGGCACAAACAAAATTCATCGGCCTTGGCAATTTCAGCTTCCTGCTGTCCCGCGACGTGTTCTGGATGGTGGTGCAGCAGTCCGCCATCTTCGCGCTCAGCGCCGTGTTCTTCAAAGCGCTGATCGGACTCATCACCGCGCATCTGATCAACAACCTACCGGCCAAGGGACAGCGCAAGTGGCGCGGCATGCTGCTCGTGCCATGGGTAATCCCGCTGGCGCTATCGTCGCTAGGCTGGTGGTGGCTGTTCGATCCGACCCACTCCGCGTTCAATTACATCCTCGACAGCCTCGGATTGCAGGAGATTCCTTGGCTGAGCGTGCCCGGATGGGCTCGGCTTTCCGTCATCCTGGTCAATGTCTGGTTTGGCGCACCGTTCTTTCTGATCATGTATTTGGCGGCGCTCAAATCCGTGCCGGAGCAGCTTTACGAAGCCGCCGCCATCGACGGCGCCAATGCGTGGCAGAAGTTCCGCCACATCACCCTGCCGATGATGCGCAACATCATCGCTATCACGGTGCTGTTTTCGCTGATCGTCACCTTCGCCAATTTCGACATCGTGCAGATCATGACGGCGGGCGGACCGCGCAACACCACCCACGTCTTCGCTACCTACGCATTCATGCTTGGCATCCGCTCCGGCGATCTGCCGCTGGGCGCGGCGACCTCGCTGTTCATGTTTCCGATCCTCGCCATCGCGGCGATTTTCATCCTGCGCGGAGTGCGTAAGCGCGGCAGGGAAATCGGATGAGCACGGCCGCCATCGCAGCGCGCACCAGTCCGGGTATTCGCGTTCACGCCAGCCTGCGGCGCGACCGCCGCTGGGCGCTGATCACCTCCTATGTGTTTCTGATCATCTTCGCCATCTTCTTTCTGATTCCGCCCTATTACATGGTCGTCACCGCGTTCAAGAGCGACGCCGAGGTGGCGCGCATGGCGACCAATCCGTGGATCATCGCCGACGGAATCACCCTCGACCAATTCCGGATACTGCTGACGCAGACGACGTTTCTGACATTTTTCAAGAATACTGTGATCGTCACGCTGTGCGTGGTTGCCATCACCATGGTGGTCAGCGTGCTCGCCGCTTTCTCGCTCGGCCGCATGCGGTTCTGGGGTTCGAGCATCCTGGCGACCGGCATTTTCCTGACCTACCTGGTGCCTG
>JASHVC010000695.1 GCA_030039655.1 Xanthobacteraceae bacterium
CGATCAAAGCGCGGAAACTACCCGCATACGGCTGAGCCGCGGCTTCGGTTTTGCTGCGGTCGATCCGCAGAAGCGCATCGTCGGAACCATCGTGTTCTATCCACCCCAGCGTTCGTCCGGATCGCCGTGGCTGGAGCGTCCCGATGTTGCCCATTTCGGCCAGTTCGCGGTCGATCCAGCGTTGCAGAGGTGCGGGATCGGCTCTCGCTTGATGGACTTGGTTGAGGAGCAAGCCCGCGAGGTGGGCGCCAAGGAGATTGCGCTCGACACCGCCGAGCCAGCCACCCATCTCATCGAACTGTATCAGCGGCGCGGTTATCGCTTCATCGAATACGCTCTCGGTCGAGGAAACAAAGGTCATTGCAACCTGCATGCTTATTACAGCGCCAAATCTACTGCGCGCCGGACAGCGGCACGGGTTTCTCGAAAACGTTGTGACGCATCCCCAATTTCGGCGTCAAGGACATGGGCGGGCCGTCGTTCAAGCTGCACTTGGAGCGGCTTGGGCCAAGGACTGTTTTCATGTCCTTCTTCAGAGCGGCCGCAAAGACCCAGGGGTGCGTCGCTTTTACGAGCGCTGCGGCTTCGAGCCGGAGCTTCGCACCGCCTATGTTGCGCGTCGCACCCTTAAATCTTGACGCGACGCTTTGGCCGCGCCACCCGGGAACTAGGAGACGTGTGAGCCCGGACTTGGGCTTGATTAGCGTACAGGCGCCGTGGTATCGCCGCGCCCATGAATAACTCGGTGTACATCGTCCGCGACATGAGCATGACTCGGTTCGGCTGGGCCGTGGAGGACGTCGTGCACTGAGTTTTGTGACGAAGTCTTAGACAGGCCCCGCCGGCAACGGACGGGGCTTTTTCGTTTGGCCTGGTCCGTTTCCGCATTAAGCAAAGGAGCGACCCATGCCGACCCAAGAGACGAACTCAAAGCCAACCGACCGGCCTTCAGAAGGAGTGCGCGCAAGCCCCGCCGGCGGGCCTGCACCCGAGATCCTCGACTTCCTTGAACATCACCGGCCAGCGCTTGAGCGGGACGAGGTGAGGCACAACGTCATCCTCGCCAATCTCGGCCGACTTGCTCTCGACCGCCCTCCTGACCTGCGCCAGTGGACACTCGGTGCCCCCGGGGCATGTGCCGTGCAGACGCCCGGATATCCGATCGTGTTGGGCGAGCTGACTCCGGAGCAATGCCGCGCCTTGGCGGACGAGACACGCGGTCTCGACTATCCCGGCGTCGTCGGTCCCGACGAAACGGCGCTTTGGTTTGCCGAACGCGCCATCGAGCTTGGCCTGACGTTCCTCGAACCCATCCCACAGCAGATTCACGTCCTGCGAGACAAGCCAAACTATCCGGGCGCGCCCGGGCACGCACGGGTGATCGGGTCAGCCGACGGCGAGTTGTTTGCCGATTGGACCATCGCCTTCGTGCGCGAGGCGGTGCCGCACGATCCGCCGCCGAGCCGCCAGCGGCTGGCCCAAGTCGCAGCCGAAGGCCGCCACCAATTCTGGATCGTTGGCGGCGAGCCGGTCTCGCTGGCGGGCATCGTGCGCCGGACGCGCCATGTCGCCGCGATCGCCGGCGTCTATACGCCGCCGGCACTGCGCGGACGCGGTTTTGCCGGTTCGGTCACAGCGGCGGTAGTCGAACGCATCTTTGCGGAAGGCAAGGTCGCTGCCTGCCTCTATACCGATCTGCGCAATCGAGCTTCAAATCGCTGCTATGCCAAGATCGGCTTCAAGCCGGTGTGTAGCTCTTGGCACTACCTGAGAAGCTTCGTCGCACAATGACGAATTTTTGCCTTGGACAGGTTTTCGATGGTGCTGCGCACGTCTCCTGTTGGTACTTGCGCCGCGGCTGATGACGCTCTCAACAGACGCTGACGGAGCAAAGTCGACGTGCGGTTATCAATCCGAATCCGTCGACCCTGACCCGAAGAAGATTGGCGGTCCATCCAAACAGTTGATTGGACGGAAGAAGCCCTTTGACGGCCGACTGACGCGGCGCGTCTATTGTTGCGCCTCGGTCGGTCCTACATCGCAGGCGTCGCGACCGATTCGGGAACCGGAGACGCACGTGCCAGCCACGGAGGCATTGATGATGAGGCGTACGAAGTGTGTCCTGGTTTGGGCGTGTGCAGCATTGGGATGCGCAGCAATATCATTCGGCGCTCTCATACTATGGCCGGACCCACTCTTTGCGTACTCAGTACAAGCAGGAAAAATAACGGTAGCTTCCGACCGCCCGATACCAGCCGTGGGCGGCCAGCAATTTCTCCAAGACTGCGAGAAATTGCTTGAGCGATCCCCGCTTAAAGCGGGGCGGCGCGAATACCAGGTCTACGTCACAAACGCGAGATGGCGGCAACGATTGTTCTTTCTCCCGCATCCCGACGCTTGGGGCATTGAGTACCCCTATCCCCTCGGACGCTACGCCTTCTTGACCGGCGCCGATTTCAACACTGGCCGGGTCGTCCACTGGGGATATATCGGCACGCCGCCACGCACACTCGCTTATCTGTGTGCCCACGAGCTTACGCATGTCATTGCTGATGAGCACCTTGGCATAAGACGCTTTTTGGTGCCGCAATGGGCATGGGAAGGATTGGCCGATTATGTCGGTATAGAGCACCGAGAGACGTTCGAGCAGTTGCGGGACGCGCTGGATGACCGACCTGAAGATACCCCGATGAAAGTCAAGTACGGTGGTTATCCGCGCTATCGTCTGCTGGTGACGTATTTCATCGAGAAGAAGGGTTGGACTGTTGATCAGCTTTTGGCAACAAGACTAACAACCGACGCAGCGATCCAAGTTATGAATGCGGACGGAGGATAGGCTCGGTCAGCAGCGTGTGGACGCGTGTTCCTTGTCGGCTGATGGCACCAAGCGAAAGTTTCGCACATCAGCTCATAGATCGAAGTTGGATGCATAAGCGACATCGCCAGGGCTCACTTCCTTGCGAAAAATTTCCAATGATCGCTGTGCGCGACGCGACGAGGTGGGCACCAGACATCCGGAACGAACTCCACTCCTACCGAAAAGTTGACTGCGACCTGATAAACTCCACCTACGACCTCCAACGACTGGTCTAAGCAGGCCTCAACTTCGGAGAGTCCCTCGTTGTACGCCGTACAATACGAAAGATATCTCATGTCAACCCGCTCCCTTATCCCGCGCCGAAAGCTTTTCGATAATCCGACATTCTTTGGCGCAAAATTGTCGCCGGACGGTCGTTTAGTCTCGTGGCTTGCCCCGGTCGACGGCGTACTGAACGTATGGGTATCCCCGGTTGACAGCATTGCGGCGGGGCAACCGGTCACGCGCACCAAGGGCCGCCCAATCAACTGGCAAGATTGGAGCCCGGATGGTCGTTACATCATGTTTCTCAATGACGAGAACGGGGATGAAAATCTGCACCTGTTCGTTGTTGACCCCGTCAACTGCGAACTCCGTGACCTCACGCCTTTTGCCAACATCCGTGCGATACCGACATATTGGTCACACGTTACCCCCGAAAAGGTCGCCATAAATCTGAACGATCGGGACCCGCGCTGGCATGATGTCTTTCTGCTTAATCTGACCACCGGCCAACGCACGCTGATCTGGGAAAATCGGCAGGAGTTTGATTTCGTCGGGCTCGACTGGCATTTGACGCCGCGTCATGCCCGCAGCAATGCCCTGGATGGCGGCGCCCGGCTCTGGCGTCTCGATGGCGAGAACGCCACACATTGGCGGGATGTTCCCTTCGACGCCAGTTGGACTACGAGAGTCTGGACGTTTGATACCTCCGGCAAGCACCTCCACATGGGTTCAAGCATCGAGCATGATAAGTCTGCTCTGGTGCAGATAGATTGGTCGACTGGCGAAGAGAGCGTGTTGTTCAAGAGCGAGCACGCGGATGTCACCGACGCGATTTTCAATGCCCAGACGTTTCAACCCGAGGCAGTCTGTATCGACGCCGCGCGACAAGAATGGACCGCTTTGACGCCCGCAGTCGCGCCGGAACTCGCGCTGATAAAAGCGCGTTTGCCCGGCCACGCTTTCCACGTGCAGAGCCAGGCCAATGATGATCGCCGATGGATCGTCGTGAGCTACACGGCAGAGCAACCCGCCACTTATCATCTCCTTGACCGGGACAAACAGACACTCACCGAACTCTTCACGGCTCGACCGGAATTGAATCACTACCGGCTTGCGCCGATGCACGCCATCAAGGGCAAATCGCGCGACGGCCTCACGCTTGTTTCATATCTGACGCTGCCGGCCGACATCGAAGGTAATCGCCCAACCCAACCTCTGCCGATGGTCCTCGTCGTCCACGGCGGCCCATGGGCGCGCGATATCTTCGGTTATCGCGGCGATCATCAATGGCTGGCCGACCGTGGCTACGCAGTGCTCTCAGTCAATTATCGTGGCTCGACCGGTTTCGGCAAGGCGTTCGTTGCGGCAAGTGAAAAAGAGCACGCACGCAAGATGCATGACGACCTGATCGACATGGTCGAGTGGGCGGTCGATGAGGGAATCGCGCAAGAAGATAAAATCGCGATCTTCGGCATGTCCTATGGTGGCCTAGCTTCGTTTGTTGGCGCGACATTCACGCCGGAGGTGTTCTGCTGCTCCGTCCCCGTGGTCGGTATTTCCAATCTGCAAACGCTTCTCGAATCCATGCCTCCGTATTGGGCGGGCTTCGCCGAATACATGTATCGCAGCTACGGAGACCCGCGCACAGAAGAAGGCCGCAAGTTGCTCGCCGAGCGCTCACCAATCAACAAGGTCGAGAATATCAAGAAGCCCATGTTGATTTTTCACGGCGCCAATGATGTGCGCTGCAAAGTAGCAGAAAGCGACACGATCGTTGCCGCTATGCAGGCAAAAGGTATTCCTGTGACCTACGTCGTTTATCCGGATGAGGGCCATGGGTTCCAAAAACCGCCAAACCGGCTTTCCTACATCGCAATAGCTGAGGCGTTTTTTGCTCGGCATCTCGGCGGTGCCTTCGAACCGATTGGATCCGATCTTGAAGGCTCAAGCCACGAGGTTCGTGCGGGAACCGATATCCTGACGGATTTGGGCGTGACCTGACAAAAACCAGCGATGGGCTTGCTCTGATGCCGCCGCCTATTATCTTCATGGCACTCCAGAGACATCGTTCTCGTCGCAAATCCGGTCGCCATCAGAGGAACAGCGGAAGTCGGACAGGCGAGCATCGAGGACCGTTGTTGACCGCAGCGGACGTGGCGACGCACGGACGCCCGAGCGCATCCGGGTTCGGTGTTGATGCACCTCTGACGGACGAATATCGTTGCGTTATCTTGACAATCGAGGCACCAAGCACTGGCGTTGCGCGTGATCTCGCGACCGCGGCGGTCGGCTGTCCGCCGACCGCAGTGCGGCGGTTTCGGACCGGTGG
>JASHVC010000696.1 GCA_030039655.1 Xanthobacteraceae bacterium
GGCGTGCTGAGCGCCGGCACCGTCACCAACACCGGCACCTTCACTGTGGGGGCCAGTGGTCTCAGCGGCTCGATCGGCACCTTCAATAACAATGCTGGAATGCTGTCGGTCGGAGACAACTTCACAGGTATTGGCGCGCTAAACAACGCAGCGACAATCACGATTGCGTTGGGCGGGACCCTTTCGACAACGAGCCTGACCAATATCGGCACGATCAATGCCTTCGGGGGCGCGATCAAGGGCAACGTCGCCATGAATGCCGGCACCCTTAACGTCACTGGCTCGCTGAGCATCAATGGGAATCTCACGTTTGCCACCGCTTCTGCCTACATGGTCTCGATCAACGGCAGCAGCACTGGCTCAACAAACGTCACTGGCACGGCAACGATTACGACCGGTGCGACCTTGAAGATCACGGCCCTCGATCCCGTGCTGGGAGCGACCTACAACTTGCTTACAACAACCGGTGGGCTCACCGGAGCTTTCAATTCCGTATCGATCACAGGAACAACCGACACGACCAGCCTTAGTTATAACGGCACGGAACTCGAGGCCAAGTTCACCCATGCGCAGCTCAGTGCAGGGTCGCTGCCAGCCGGCTTCTCTTCGTTCGTGACGGCCATCAACAACTCTTCGGGCAGCCCAAGCGCGGGCAATCTGCAAGGGCTCTTCAACCTGTCCTCAGGATCGCTCCTCAGCGCGGCGTCGCAGCTCTCCGGGCAATCAAACTCCGGCGGCGCGGTCTCGGCGTCCACCATGCAGAATTCGTTCTCAACCACGCTGCTCAACCCGAACATCGGCTCGCGCGGCGGCGCGGCCGGCGCTTTTGGTCCGGCGCTCGGCTTCGCTCCGGACCCAGACGATGCTCCCGCGCAGAAGGCAATCTATGACGCGGTTGTCCCGACCGAACCCCTCGATGCGCTGATGCGGTCCATGCAGCCATATTATTCCCATAGCGTCTGGGCCTCGGCTTACGGCGGCTACTCGAAGCTCACCGGCAGCAGCGATGTCGGTTCGCCGACGGCGACCACTTACGGTGGCGGACTTGCGTCCGGCATCGATTACCGGTTCGGGCCCAACACGGTCGCCGGTCTTGCAGTAGGCGGCGGCGGCACCTCCTGGAGCCTCTCCGGAGGCGACGGCGGGGGCCAGAGCAGCATCTTCCAGATCGGCGCCTATGCCTCGGAGCGGTTCGGCAATGCTTACCTGTCTGGCGCCCTCGCCTACGCGTTCGACTGGATGAATACCAATCGCAATGTCACTTCACCGGAGGTCGCCAACCTCACCGCAAGCTTCCTTGCGAGTGGCCCGACCGGCCGGCTTGAAACCGGTTACCGGTTTGTCACCCCCGCAATGGGCATCACGCCTTATGTCGCCAGCGAGTTCTCCGCGCTGCGCACGCCGTCCTATACCGAAACCACCGCCTCGGGCGCCCAAGGCTATGCCCTTAGTTATTCGGCCCAGACCACGATCAACGGGCGGGAAGAAGTCGGCATTTGGATCGACAAGGCACTCCAACTCGATAGCAGCTCGACGCTACTGCTGCGCGGGCGTGTCGGCTACGCGTACGATTGGTGGAACGACGACAACCTCACCGCGGAATTCGCCTCGCTGCCGACGCAGAGCTTTACGATGACCGGGATCACGCCGCCGAACAATGTCGGTTTGGCCTCGGTCATGTCGGAGATCAGATATCCCAACGGCGTATCGCTCAGCAGCAAGATCGACGGGGAGTTCGCCAGCGGTTCCTACAGTTTCACTGGGACGGGAACATTCCGGTACTCGTGGTGATATAGGCCTGACAATCGCAACGGCGTTTGTTCAAACCTATGAAAAGCGGACGCACAGTCAGTAGAACCGACAACGGATGGGTTCAGTCATGAGGCGCCTACAGATCACTTCTCTCGTCGCCATCACCCTCTTGGCCGGCGGATCTGGCGTTCTCGCGCAGGATGCCGGACAAACGCAGATGCCCTCGGTCATGCAAGTGCCGCTGGAGAAGAGCCGCCAGGCGATCATCGAATGTCGCGAGAAAAGGCTAAGGGGCGAGATTTCCACCTACGCGGAGTCGGCGCGCTGTTCGAATCCGCAGATCTTCGAGGCCTGGAAAGCGGCCAACTACCCGCATATGGACCTGATCACCGAGTGGTTGAACGCCCGCGAGGCAGCTTCCGAGAAAGTCGACCAGAGAATCATTACACCCGAGGAATTCGAGCGTCAGATGGGCGAACTCACCGTGCGCCTGACAATGGAAGAGCAACGGCGCCGTGCTGGATCGCTCAGTTCAGCTGATAACACATTGCAACTGACCCTGCCGCCGGCCCCTCCTCCACCCCCAGCCAGCTCGCCCAAATCCGCAGGGAAGAAAAACAATGCGGCCGCGCGGTCGGCTGCAGTGAGCCAATACGCCGATCCTACCCAAAGCACGGCTGTCGGCTCGGTGGGGACGCTGTCGCAACTTGACCCGCCAACGCCACCGGCCAGGATCGCCGTTCCATCGGCGCCCGCGACTTTCAACCCCCCTGCCCCCACTGCGCGACCAGTACCGGCACGCGCAGAGACCGGTGGCGGCAACATCTATGCGTTGTTGAGTTCGCAGCAAAAAGAAGTCGACGCCCGCGCCATTTATCGCATGCTGCAGGAGAGATACCCGGAGATCCTTGGCAGTCGGACCGCTGTTATACGCCGCGACAACAAAGGACAGGGCGGGCACTATCGCGTTGAGGTCGGTCCTCTGACCTCCGCGCAGGCCGACCAACTATGCGGTAGTCTCAAGCACGCTGGCGCGCAATGCACCCAGAGTTACGAATGAAGGGAATTAGGGAGCCACGTTAGCTGGCCGGAGCAGAGCTGCCGGGCTGCCAACACAGCGAAACAGCCCTTCGCGCTCTATTGCGAGCCAGCGGGTACAGCAAACCCCAGTATTCGCTTCCACTGCTTCTTGAACGCGGCAATGGGCTCGGCGACTACGCCGTAGTTCTTCACATCCCACTCTTCGTTGAGAACCGTCCGGGCAAGGGTTACGGCGGCCGTCAACTCATCCTGATTGAGACTCCGACTGCGAAGAACGAGAGCTTCCAGTGCCTTCTCCAAACTTCGGTGCGGCGGTTCGTTGAAGTTGAGGCGCAAGAGAATCCGCCGGTAGTTCAACAGAGCGTCGGCGCGAGCTTTCTGCTGGCGCTCCACATTGCTTGCTTCGCCGCCCTGAGAGGGTGTCCGCGAATGCGCAACTTCGATGCTTGCAAAAAACTGGGCGAGATCGTCGCGCAGCGCGTTCAGCCGCGCCTGCCGGTGATAAAAAACAATTGCAGAACGCCCAACGAAGGCGATCGCGACGACCGCAACGAGAAGGATTGCTGTGGTCATGTCACGACGACCTCAAAAGGCACGCCCCCATTTTCCAACAAGTCGAAGTGACGAACCCCGGTCGGGATTCGTCACTTCGCTCATGACCACATCAGCACTGATGATGTGTCGGCAGTGGGTCGTGATGATGCT
>JASHVC010000054.1 GCA_030039655.1 Xanthobacteraceae bacterium
AATAGTAGTAGGCCCACGCAACGCTGCTCAGATCCTCTGGGGGGAGGCTGGTCCAATTCAGGTCGCAGATGTCCTGGATGAGTTGCTTGTAGGTAGGTTTATCCAACACGTCGCGCGTAAACGTCGTCGCTACTTCTAGATTGCTCATTCGAGCCCCTCACAACTAGAAACTCCCCCTACGAAACAAATACCGCTTCGCAGCAAATATTCCAGAAAAAAATCGAAAGCTGTGGATCGTTCTTTTTTAATGTTAATGTAGGCGCGCAAGACTCGTTGAGGCACGCGAGCGCGCATCAAACCTGCTCGATGGATCGTACTCTGGAAGACCGCGATCAGACCCGCGCGCGGGCTTCTGCGATTGTGCCAAGCACCGCCGCGGAGGAGACGGCGTCTGGCGCTCGTCCTCGCGCAGTGGATCAACGAGTGCGGACCTAGAATTGCTCCTTGGCTTCGAACTGAAATCGCTTCAAAGCCGGGAAAATACCGAGTATTGAAGTTTTGCTTTCCCAGGGCGGCACGCTGATGAGAGTACAGTCCTGGGTCTTGTAGTAGCAAACCTGAACTTTGATGTTTTGGCCGCAGGCATTGGTGCCTTTGATCAAATGTTGATAGATATTTTTGTTGGCGAGTTCGGGTTTCACATATCCTTCAATCGTGAGACAAGGCTTACCGAGCGGGCTCATATGGCGCTTGGCAAAACCGCCCTCCTGTGTCGGAGGGATGCCGCCTGGCAACGGAGCACGGCGATCGCCCTGTGTCGAAAAGATGGTCCCCGGCGGCGGGGCGAGGCTCTGTCCGACAACGCTTCCTTCAAACAGGGTCAAGAATATCAGTAGTGTGATCGAAGCGCGCAACACTTGCGAAGCCTCCACGCTAGTTTCTCGAATGTCGCATTTTCATGTGTATTACCATGTCGACAGGACAAGGCGAGAGAGTCGGTTCCGTTGATCACTGGCTCGATGTTCGGAAAGGTTAATCGCCTCAATTGGAACTCGGCGGATGAACCAGTCATGCTGCAGAGATGTGAATATTCTTGAATATTTGGAAGTAGGTGGAATTTGAGCCGGTCGAGGTCGTCAGGGACCAGCTAGGTGACGAATAATCCTATAGTTCGGGGAGGGACCCTCCGCCGCAGTCGATAGATTACCCGTTTTGGGCTGGGGTTCCAAAGACAGAATCGGCTGGAAAATCAATGGAAACGGCCTACGCGGCCGCTGCCTCTCGGACCGCGATATACACCGTTTTTGGGTGGCTAAATAAAGTATTAATGTGATATTTCTAAACGGCTGGGCAGCGTTGGTGCCGCAGGATTAAGAGCCAGTGCCCTGATCCTGATGGGTGGGTGAGTAA
The DNA here is from genome assembly GCA_030039655.1 of Xanthobacteraceae bacterium. The sequence goes on from JASHVC010000054.1 coordinate 1,351, forward strand.
GTTATGCCGCAAGAGTATTATTCTGTTCTCGCGCGTTCGATTGAGTCCGCCGGGCAAGATCACTCGCAATTGCGCGGGGTGATTTACCAACTCGCCCGAATTGAACTGAAGACAGAGCTGTCACGGCGACACGAAGCCGAAATGAAGGAGCAGGTTTCGGCGCTCGAGAATGCCATCAAGCAAATCGAAACCGACATCGTTGAAAACCCAGCTCTGCTGACCTTTACGCCCGGCCGTGTCGTCAACCAAGAGCCGGAGGAGAGCTTGCAAAACGCCGCCCCGTCGGGTCGGCAAAGCTCTCGGGAAGTGATCCGGCCTGAAGTTCTTCCGCCGATAGATGCTAAGCGACCGTTTGACGCGGAATATTCCTGGCCGCGTCCCGCTCTGGCCGAAACGAGGGGCGGACTCGCTGCCCGCCAGCCGGATAATCAGATCCGCGCTACCTTTTGGTGGAATATACAGGTGGTCGCCGCAACGTTATTGGGCGTAGCTATTTACGCTGTGGGCGAGACGCGCGGCGATCTTGTCGGCTTTATCACTGGGCGCGCGAGTACTGAAGCATCCATCGGCCGCGTGGCAGCCGACGACCGCTCGGGCCTGAAAGCCGCCGCACTGCTGGCTACTGCGGCGAATATGCCGAACGGTCGGACCAATCAAGCGATCGGCGGGGCGCCGCTCCCGACCTCGTACGGTGTTTACGCCATCGATCGGGGAAAGCTGTCTGATCTGTCGACATTGCCGATCAAAGTTCCTGATCCAAGGGTCGCCATATCGGCCGCGATTGCAACGCCGAGCCCCACTACGCTGCCGGACGGGAAAGTCCAGTTCGTCGCATACCGCCGCGACTTGAAGAACAACGCACCTGATAGAGTAACGGTGCGGGTTGTTGCCCGCGTGATGCAGACCTTGAGCTTCGACAAAGGAAAAGCGAATGCCGCATCCGTCGAAGGATCGTGGGCGGTGCGCAGCAAATCGTATCAGATGCGGGTTGCTCCCATGGGCGACAATCCGGAAATGATCGTCATCGAACCGGAAAATGCCAATTTCGTATTTCCCGCTGGCCGATATGCGATGGTGCTGCAAGGAGCAGCGTACGATTTCAGTGTCGCCGGCCCGATCACGGAAATGGCACAGTGTCTAGAGCGTACAGAGGCTCTCGACGTGCCGATCTATTCGGAATGCCGGGGCAAGTAGCTGCCCACAATTACTGTCCAAAGGTCAACGACTTGCGATAGGCGTCGCGCAGGAAGTCGTAGTTGACCGCCGCCCGAAGATCGATGTTTGTGTCGAGACGCCCGTCGCTCAGCAGTACGCCTTGAAGTGCGCGCCATTGGTTGTCGGTGAACTCGCCATAGCGCACGGCGAGCGACCGTAGATGTTCGCCCTGACGTTCGAGGGCAAAGCGCACGTAATCGGGCGTCAGGCGCGTTTCATCAAAAGAAACGATCATTGGCACGCTGAAGGAGTAGTCCCCGTAGACCTTGTTCCATCCGGCGACCATCCCGTTGAGAAAGCGGCGGACGAACTGCGGCTGCTTTGCAACCGTCGGCTCACTCGCGAAGAAGACTGAGCCGATGAGATGGACACCATAGTTTTCGGGGTTGATGGCGTAGTAGTCGACGCCTTTCTTATTGAGGGTGTAATCTTCGACGCCGATGTGGCCAGGCCAAACGTCAACGTCTCCGCGCAGCAGCATCGAAAGGTCGTCCGTGACCGGCACGTTGGTGAGCCTGCTCTGCGGCAGGCCGAGCCACGCAACCAGCGTGTCGTACACCAAATCGCTGCCGTCGCCGGCCCGGTAGCCAATGCGTCGGCCTGAGAAGTCCTGCGGAGTCCGTATTCCCGATTTCTTCAGCGCATAGAAGATGGTGGGGCTCTCGACAAAACCCGCCGCGAAAGCAACGATCCGAGCACCCTTAGCCCGCGCCAGCAGGAAGCTGTCGGCCCGCGTCAGGCCGAACGTATCGGAGCCATTGAGAACGGACGATATGGGGTCCTCGGCGTTGTGGCCGGCGTGTATCTCGAGGCGCAGACCTTCGTGGTCGAATAGTCCAGCTCGCTCTGCCACCATGACTCCGGCGGCGGACGGTCCGAAGGGCGACATCAAGCGGAGGCTAGCGCCGGCCGCCTTCGGCGCTGTGGGCTGCGGTGGGAGCAAATACGAAGGTGCGGCAAGTCGGTAGATGAAACAGATCGCGAGAACGACGACAGTTAACGCCCCAAGCAAGACCCAGCGAATTTGCACTCTCTTGTGCCTTTCCTTGTCCCCTTTGACGCGTCAATATCACATCAGCATACTTTTAGGTGAGCGATTTGTGAATCTCCTCTTCGCACGCACCAGGCGCTATTAGAATTAACGCTATCGACGTCATTAGGATTATCTCGCTTACTCCATGGCGTATTGCTATAAGGCCGCAATGAAGCTCGCGACATCACCGCCGTCAAAATCAATGGTCGCGCCTGTACCCGAAATTCGCTGCCGTCAGATCGCCGATGCTGACGTTCCTGCCGTCGCCGCGCTACTCGCACGTGGATTCCCGGGCCGCAACCGGCCGTACTGGGAGCGCGGATTGCAACAATTGGGTAAGTTGCAACCTCCACCCGGCCTGCCGAAATATGGGTACCTGCTCGACGCGGCAGGAACAGTGGTCGGGACGCTCTTGCTGATCTCCTCAGCTAGGATGGCCGGCAATAAGCTAGTTATGCGGTCTAACGTCTCCAGCTGGTACGTCGAGCCCGACTTCCGCGCCTACGCGCCACTGCTGACTTTGCGAGCCCACGCACACAAGGACGTGACTTATTTGAATGTATCTCCTGATCCGAGCACATGGTCTATCATCGAGGCCCAAGGTTTCTTGCGCTATTGCGATGGTAAATTCATAGCCTTCCCTATGCTCAAGGGACTATTCGGTGGCGGTGAGGACGTTCAGGTTCTCGACGGGCGCATGCCCCCCACGACCACCTTCGATC
>JASHVC010000697.1 GCA_030039655.1 Xanthobacteraceae bacterium
GAGCGCCATTATTTATCTGGAAGGGTATTTGTGGGACCCGAAGAACGCCAAGGACGCTTTCCTCAAGGCGGCGAAGATCGCGCATGAGGCCGGGCGCAAGGTGGCGCTGTCGCTGTCAGATGCATTTTGCGTCGACCGCTGGCGCGACGAATTCCTGCAGCTGATGCGCTCGCGCACCGTTGATCTCATCTTCGCCAACGAGGGCGAGCTGCAGAGCCTTTATCAGACCGCGGATTTTGAAACGGCCGTGAAGGCGCTGCGCGCCGACATCGATGTAGCGGTGGTGACGCGCAGCGAGAAGGGCTGCATCGTGGTCAACCCCGAAGACATCGAAGCGGTGCCGGCCTTTCCGGTCGAGCGTGTCGTCGACACCACCGGCGCCGGCGATTTGTTTGCCGCCGGATTCCTCTCCGGCCTCGCCCGTGGCGCTGACGACCGCACTTGCGGCCGTCTCGGCGCCATGGCGGCCGCCGAAGTGATTCAGCACCTAGGCGCGCGGCCCGAGGCCTCGCTCAAAGACCTCGCTCGCGACAACGGACTGGTGGACTAGCTACTGCGCTTTCCAGCGCTGTCTAAATCTTTGTGACACGCGCGTGCAGCAGCGCGGCGCGGCCGGCTTTCACTTGCTTGAGGCAGCGCGCGATGGCGGCGGGAACGTCGGCCGGATCGCTGACCTCTTCGCCGTAGGCGCCGAACGCTTCGGCGACCTTGGTGAAGTGCACCTGCGGAGCCAGCTTTGACTCGAATTCGCCCGTGCCTTTTGCCTCGCCCTCCGGATAGACGCGTAGCGTCGACTGCTTCACGGCGTTCCAGCCTGTGTTGTCCATGACGATGGAGAAGATCGGCAGCTTGTATTGCTGCGCCACCGCGAACACCGAGCTCGGGTTGCCGAAATAGAAGCCGCCGTCGCCGGAAATCTGCACCATCAGGCGATCGGGGGCGGCGAGCTTGGCGCCGAGCGCCATGGCGCCGGACCAGCCGAGGCCGCCGCCGCCGGAGCGCATCGTGGTGTTGGGCCGCTTGCGCGGAATCTGCATCAGCACCGCGCCCGCGTTGGTGACGCCTTCGTTGAAGATGATGGCGTCGTCGTCCAGCACCTTGCCAATCTCGGCGGTCAGATAGTGCGGATTGATGGCCCCCGGCTTGCCCTTGTCGGACGCGAGCTTGGCGGCGCGGTCGAGCCGCTCCTGGCGCAGCGTCTTGATGTGGGCCATGCGCTTCGCCGCTGCTTCCTTGAAGCGCGGCGTCGCCTTGGCTTTGAGGTCTTCCAGCACCTGTTCGAGGATGCGGCCCGAGTCGCCCTGCATGCGCAGGTTGCCGGGGAACGTCCACATCGGCGAGCCCGGCTTGAGCGTGTCGATATCGATATGCGCCCAGAACGACTTTTCGCCGGTCTGCACGTCGCTCGGGAACCACGGCACATCGACATCGACCAGAATGCCCACGTCGGCCTTCGGCACCGCCTTGTCGGCCGTGAAACCCACAAAGCAAGGGGAGTCGTGCGAGATGTTGTTGGTCATGTTGGCTTCGTAGACGGCGATGCCGGCGAACTGCGCCAGCGCATCGATGGCCTTCGATGCCTGCTCGCTGCGGCCCGCATAGCCGGTGACCAGCACCGGGTTCTCGGCGCCGAGCAGTTTGTCGGCGAGCGTTGCGACGAGCTTCGGATCGGCGCCACCGCCCGAAGTGGCCGCGAACTGGTCCGCAGAATAGCGGCGGATCTCGTCGCTGCTCCAGTGCTGGGTGAGCGTTTCGCGCTGCATCATCAGATAGACCGGGCCGCGTGGCTCACTTTGCGCCATCGAGTAGGCCCGCCGCAGCGCCTCTTTGACGACGACGCCCGACGGCAATGTCCATTCCCATTTCAGGTACGGCCGCACCAAGCTCGCCTGATCGAACGGCTCCTGGATAAAGTGCACATAAGTGTCGCGCGAGCCGACCAGTTCGTCGTTGACCGTGTAGGGCGCTTTGCCCGCCATCAGCAGCACCGGCAGGCGGCTCCGATAGGCGTTGTGCATGGCGTTGGCGGTGTTGGCGGTGCCAACGTCGACATGCACCAGCACGCCCTGGGCGCGCCCGGTGACGAACGCATAGCCTTGCGCCATGTGGGCGGCGGTATTCTCGTGCGGGCAATGCAGGACGCCGGGCATCGCTTCGCCAAGCTTTTTCCGGTGCGCCATCTCTTCGATGATCGGCGCGTGGTCGGTGCCGAAATTGCAAAACAGATATTCGACGCCGAGCTCGGTCAGGCCTTCGAGGAAATAATAGGCGGTAGAGAAAGCCGGAGCGTTGGTCTTGCGGGCAGCGGACGTTTCCATGATGGGGATGCTCGTTTTCGTTTGTTTGTGAGATCAAGCGACTTTGCGTTGGACGGCGAGTCCGTCGAGATGGGCCAGAACTTCCTCGAAGTGCATCACGTCGGCGTATTTGTGATGCAGGTCGAACAGGTTGACCTTGTGGCTGATGGTCGAGCGGTCATAGGTGCATTCCTCCACCAGCACGTTGTGAAAGCCATACGAATAGGCGTCGACGGTCGAGGCGCGCACGCAGCCTGAGGTGCTTTCGCCGCAGATGATCAGCGAATTGATGCGTTTCTGCTGCAGGTGGGCGATCAGCGGCGTGCCGAAAAATCCGGAGGCGCGTTCCTTGTAGATCACGAGTTCTCCGGGCTGCGGCGCCAGCTCGGCCTTGATGTCGTAAATGTCGTCGCGGTCTTTCTTCATGTTGCGGTTGGTTGAATGCACGCCGCCGGTGTCTACGTGGCGCGTGGTGTAGATCACCGGCACGCCGGCGCGGCGCGCGGCGGCGAACAGCTTCTGGGTCGGCGGCAACGCCTTCCAGGCATGCTCGCCGCAAGACCCGGAGAATTCGCGGTCGACCTCGCGCACCGGCCGGCTGCCGCCCTGGTAGGCCTTGTTGTAAAGATCGATGGCGAGCACCGCTGGATTGTCGCCCACGTAGGTCTTGCGCCGGTACGCTTGATAAATCTCGATCGTGTCGGCGTCGATGATGTCCTTCCAGCAATGGTCCTCGAAGTCGCGCACCATGATGGGCTCCGTTGGGTCGGGCGGACCATATCATCTTCTGTTCTGGCCGGAGAAGCGGACCATCGGGTCGGCTCAGCGGAGCACGTCTGCGGTCCGCGCATCGCGGTCTGCGCCGTCATTCCATCCGCACATTCTTCGTAAAATCGTAATTGGCGGCGTGGTCGGACTCATACACCTGGGTACGGCGCGTCTTATCGTAGGCGGGGCCGAAGATCCGCCTGAGGAAAGCAAGCTGAAGCGCCCAGGCGGCTTCGGCGGCGTCGCGCCGATAGCGGCCCGGCATGGTGTCGTTGAGCCAGCCGTGCGGCGCGCCGGCGAAAACCCGGATCGTATAGGTCTTGTCGTGACGGTCGAGGCTGTCGCGGAAGCGGCGGACGTCGTCGAGCGAGATCAGATGGTCGGCCTCGCCGAAGATACCCAGCACCGGGCACTGAACGCTAGCCAGCATGTCGTCGAGCGGTTTGGCGTAACGGTCATTAGCCTCCCACTCCCGCGCATTGGCGGCCCCGTACCACACCAGCGCTGCCCCGACGTTCTTCCGCTCGGCGGCCAACACCAGGGGATGCCGTCCAGTTTGGCAGACACCCTTGATGGCGATCTTCTCGGCGTCGACCTGGGGCAGGGCGGCAAGCTCCGCCATGGCGCTGTCCAGATACTCGATGGCTTCCATGTCCTTGATCGCGTAGCCGGCGGCGCCCCGGTGCAACGCCGCCTGATCGGGATGCTTGTAGAAAAAATCCGGCGCGAGGCAGATGAAGCCGTCGCGCGCGAATCGCTCCGCCAGATCGCAGGTGTGCTTCACCAGCCCGTAGCGCTCGTGCATCAGCACGATCGCTGGCGTCTTGCCCTGACCGGGACCGACCGGCATGGCCAAAAAGGCGGGTAGGCCACCGGCACAGTGAATGGTTTTTGTCGTGATCTCGGCCATAACTGCTCCGCTCAACTGCTCCTCATGTCCACCGAACGCACTGTGCAATCCGTCAAGTCAAAACGTCCGTGCGCCGCGATGCTAATGCGCGGCAAGTTCCAAGGCCAATGTGACATCCAAAAGATTTCGTTCACCAAAAACACGGACACCCGAACTGTTGCCACAATGCCCGGTCATTTTCGCCATGCTTGAGAGGATGAGGGTCCACTCCATGAAATGGCGGGCACTTTTGGCCGGCGCCCTGGCGTCGGTGTTCGTTTGCGCGATGGCGTCAGCCGCGGCGGCCGATGTCCGTATCACCAGCGATCCGGGAGGTGAGGTTTCCTCCTATCTGCGCAAGTTCCACCACATTCGCGAGTCCGGAGAACGGGTCGTTATCGACGGGCCGTGCCTGTCGGCGTGTACCTTGCTGACTGCCGTGATCCCGAAAGACCACATCTGCATCACGCGGCGGGCCATCCTGGGCTTTCACGCCGCTTCCTACTACGACGATGCGTCACGGACGCTGGTGCCGACTCGCGCCGGCAGCCGTCTGGTGATGAGCCTCTATCCGTCCGAGATCCGCCAGTGGATCGA
>JASHVC010000698.1 GCA_030039655.1 Xanthobacteraceae bacterium
TGCCAACGACCTGACCCGTTTCCGCCCGAGCAAGGCCGAAGAAAGATAGGGCAAATTGATGTGAATTAAAGCCTCCTTGGTCACCGAAGTTTGCGGCCAAATAGTCGGTCGCAGTCTGCACTTGTTCGGTGGTCGCACTAGCGACTAGGCAACCATACTGGCAGCGATGGGAGCCCTAGCCTGTTCGCTGCGTTTGACGGCGGCGATCATTCTCCGTGCCGTGCGGGAAGGCAAGGCTATACGATCGGTTGCGCTGCAAACAGGATTGACGGCGGCCTGGAAATTGCATGCAAATGAGGCTTATTGGGACAATCCGGGCGTAGCGCGTAAGGCATGTCGATCCTCGTCGGACTACATCATTCTACGCGCTACACCTACGACCGGCCGATCAGCCTCGGGCCGCAGGTCATCCGGCTGCGTCCCGCTCCCCACTGCCGCACGCGCATTGCGAACTACGCGCTCAAGGTGAAGCCTGAGCCGTACTTCGTGAACTGGCAGCAGGACCCACACGGCAACTGGCTGGCGCGCTACGTTTTTCCCGAGAAGGCGACCGAATTCTCCATCGACGTCGATCTGATCGCCGACATGGCGGTGATCAATCCGTTCGATTTTTTTGTCGAACCGTATGCGGAGACTTGGCCGTTTCAATATCCGGCGGAATTGCACGAGGACCTTGCGGCCTACGCGATGCCCGAGCCCGCGGGCCAGCGCCTGAAAGAGTTCGTGCAATCCATTTCGCGGACGCCGCGCAACACCGTCGATTTTCTCGTCGAGCTCAATCAGCGCCTGCAGCACCTGATCCGCTACGTGATCCGCATGGAGCCGGGCGTACAGACGCCCGAAGAGACACTTACATCGGCTGCGGGCTCATGCCGCGATACCGCGTGGCTGTTGGTGCAGATTCTGCGGCTCATCGGTCTGCCGGCGCGCTTCGTCTCCGGTTATTTGATTCAGCTGCGGCCCGACGTGAAACCGCTCGAAGGCGCCGCCGGCGCCGCGGAGGATTTCACCGACCTACATGCCTGGACGGAGGTCTACGTGCCGGGCGCCGGTTGGGTCGGTCTCGACGCCACGTCCGGGCTGCTGTGCGGTGAGGGACACATCCCGCTCGCGGCAACGCCGCACTTTCGTTCCGCCGCTCCGATCGCCGGACTTGTTGAGCCGTGCGAGGTCGGCTTTTCATACGAAATGAGCGTGGCGCGGATTGCCGAAAAGCCGCGGGTGACCGCGCCGTTTTCCGAGGATGCATGGACGGCGCTCGATGCGTTGGGCGACAAGGTCGACGCTGATCTTTCGGCGCACGATGTGCGGCTCACCATGGGCGGCGAACCGACCTTCGTGTCAGTCGACGATTATCAGTCCGAGGAATGGAATACGGCCGCGCTCGGTCCGAATAAACGTGAGCGCGCCGACGATCTAATCCGGCGCCTGCGTGACCGCTTCGCCCCCGGTGGCTTCCTGCATTACGGGCAGGGCAAGTGGTACCCCGGCGAACCGCTGCCACGCTGGGCGCTCACGTTGTTCTGGCGCCGCGACGGCGTGCCGATCTGGCACGATGCTTCGCTGATCGCGCGCGAGGCGCTGAAGCAAGATCCTCCGCCTGCTGATGCGCGGCGATTCGCCGAGGGGGTAGCGGCACGCTTGGGTATCGTGGCGGATTACGTGCAGCCCACCTACGAGGACCCCGCCGACCGGATGATCAAGCTCGGTCTAATCCCGGACAATATCGATCCGAGCAACCCGAAGATCGACGATCCGCTCGAGCGTGCACGCATCCTTAAGCTGTTCGAAGCTCATCTTGGGCAACCGGTCGGCTTCGTGCTGCCGCTGCAACGCTGGACAGCGCAGGCGCAGCCCGGATGGTTGAGCGAGGTCTGGAAGACCCGCCGTAGGCGCCTGTTTCTGGTGCCGGGGGATTCGCCTTTGGGTTTTCGACTACCCCTGCAATCTTTGCCGCACGTGGCCGCCGCATCCTATCCGCACGTGGTCGCCGCCGACCCGTATGCCGAACGCCGGCCGTTACCTGGGCCGCGGCCGATCGCACCGAGGATGCTGCCGCGGGCCGGCTCGATAGCCGCGCCGCCGCTGGCGCCGGAAACCATCGTTCCGCAAGGCGCGGCGCGGCCGCGGAGCGAGCACATCGAAGACGGCATGCCGGTGCGCACCGCCTTGGCGGTGGAGGTGCGCGATGGCCGCTTGTGCGTGTTCATGCCGCCGGTCGAGACCATCAACGATTATCTGGATGTGCTGGCGACGGTCGAGTCGACCGCCGCAGAGCTGAACTTGCCGGTGCACATCGAAGGTTACATGCCGCCGCCCGATCCGCGGCTCAACGTACTTAAGGTGACGCCGGACCCTGGCGTCATCGAGGTCAACATCCAGCCGGCCGCATCGTGGCGCGAGGCTGTCGACACCACGCGCACGCTTTACGAAGAGGCACATCTGGCGCGTCTCGGCACCGACAAATTCATGATCGACGGCCGCCACACCGGCACCGGTGGTGGCAATCACGTGGTGCTCGGCGGACTGAACACCGCTGACAGTCCGTTCCTGCGCCGGCCCGATCTGCTCAAGAGCTTGGTGTTGTACTGGCAACGGCGGCCGTCGCTCTCCTATCTGTTTTCCGGATTGTTTATCGGCCCGACCAGTCAGGCGCCGCGCATCGACGAAGCACGCGAGGACCTGCTCTACGAACTTGAAATCGCGCTCGCCAAAGTGCCGCCGCCAAACGGTACGCAGAAGATTCCGCCGTGGCTGGTCGATCGTCTGTTCCGCAACATCCTGGTCGATGTCACCGGCAACACCCATCGCACCGAAATCTGCATCGACAAACTGTTCTCGCCCGACGGGCCGACCGGCCGGCTCGGCTTGGTAGAATTCCGCGCGTTTGAAATGCCGCCGGACGCGCGGATGAGTCTCGCCCAGCAGCTTTTGTTGCGCGCCCTGATCGGATGGTTCTGGAAGGAGCCGCTCGATGGCGCGCCGGTGCGTTGGGGCACCGCACTGCATGACCGCTACATGCTCGAACATTTCGTGTGGGCGGATTTTCTCGAAGTCTTGGACGATTTGAGGCGCGCGGGCTACGCCTTCGACCCGGTCTGGTTCGACGCGCAGCGGCAATTCCGTTTCCCGCTGTGTGGCGCTGTGCATCATGCTGGCGTCGATATCGAGCTGCGCCAGGCGATCGAGCCCTGGTACGTACTCGGCGAAGAGGGGCAACCCGGCGGCACCGCGCGCTTCGTCGATTCTTCGGTCGAGCGGCTGCAGGTGAAAGTCGAGGGGATGACCGAGGGCCGCCACGTCGTGACCTGCAACGGCCGACGCGTGCCGCTCGTTTCGACGGGCCGCGTCGGCGAATTCGTGGCGGGCGTGCGATTCAAGGCGTGGAATCTCGCGTCGTCGCTGCATCCCACCATCGGCGTGCATGCGCCGCTGACATTCGATCTCGTGGACACGTGGAGCCGGCGCTCGCTGGGCGGATGCGTCTATCACGTCGCCCATCCGGGGGGGCGCAATCACGAAACTTTCCCGGTCAACTCCTACGAGGCGGAGGGGCGGCGGCGGGCGCGTTTCCAGGATCACGGCCACACTGGTGGTTTGATCGACGTGCCGCCGGTGGAGTCCAGCCTGGAATATCCGGCGACGCTCGATCTGCGGCGTTCGCGCTAGTATCCATTCGCCATGATTGCCAAACCCGACAATGTCGATCAGCACGAGGCGGCCCTGCAACAGCTTGTTGCAGGCTACCGCCCGCTCCCCGGCATTTTCGATGAGATGATGGATAGCGATGGACGCGTGCGTGCCCATTGGCATCCGTTCCTCTCCATGCTCGCGGCCTTGGGCAGCGAGGGGATCAATCGAAGGTTCGCGGCGGCCGACCGTTATCTGCGCGACTCTGGCGTTTTCTATCGCGTGTATGAGGACGCGGCCGGATTGGAGCGACCATGGCCGCTCAGTCATATCCCGCTGCTGATCGAACCGTCCGAGTGGCAACAGCTTGAGGCCGGCCTTAGCCAGCGGGCGGAATTGTTGGAAGCCGTGCTGGCCGACGCCTATGGTCCGGCGTCGCTCACCGGTGAAGGCCGCCTGCCCGCGGCGCTGATCGCCGGCAATCCCGAGTATTTGCGCCCGCTGGTCGGCGTCGCGCCGCCTGGCGGCGCGCATTTGCGTTTTTACGCGGTCGATGTAGGACGCGGCGCCGATGGCCGCTGGTGGGTGCTCAGCGACCGGGCGCAGGCGCCGTCGGGCGCTGGCTACGCGATCGAGAATCGGCTCGCCCTCTCGCGCGCCATTCCGGACATCTACCGCACGACTCGCGTGGAGCGCGTTGCGCCATTCTTTCAGGCGTTTCAGGCGGAGTTGTTTGCGCTCAATCGGCAGGACGATGCCCGTATCTGTTTGCTCACGCCGGGGCCGATGAACGAGACCTATTTCGAGCACGCCTATCTGGCGCGTTATCTCGGGCTGCTTCTGGTCGATGGCCAGGATCTGATCGCGCGCGATGACGGCGTTTTTATTCGTACGGTCGCCGGCTTGCGCCGGACCGAAGTGCTGCTGCGCCGGATCGATGCGGATTTCGCCGATCCGCTCGAACTCAACGCTGCGTCTCATCTCGGAGTCGCCGGGCTCATTCAGGCCGTGCGCGACAACAAGATCGTCATCATCAATTCGCTCGGCGCCGGTTTGGTCGAGGCGCGGGCCATGCTGGCTTTCCTGCCGGCATTGGCGCCGATCGTGCTGGGCGCCGACCTGAAAATGCCGAATGTCGCCACATGGTGGCTCGGCCGCGCCGACGTGCGCGAACAGATGATCGAGAAACTCGGCGGCATGGTCATCGCCTCGGCCTTCACCGAATCGATGGCGGACGTGCGGCTTCCCAGTGAAGTGCTGGGCGCCAAGCTCGATGATGCGCAACGCGGCGAACTTGTTCGCTCCATTCGCGACCGCGGCATCGATTACGTCGTTCAGGAGGCGGTGACGCTGTCGAGTATGCCGGTCTGGCGCGAGGGCCGTTTGCAGCCGCGGCCGTTCACGTTGCGCCTGTTTGTCGCCAAGGTCGGAGATCGCTGGCAGGTGATGCCGGGCGGTTTCGTGCGCATCGCCGAGCACGCTGATGCGCGCGCCGTAAGCCTGCAGCGCGGCGGTGCCACAGCTGATGCGTGGGTACTGACCCACGGCCCGGTGGGCGAGACGTCGTTGTTGCCGCACCCGGAGCGGATGCCGGTGCAGCGCGCTGCCGGGCTCTTGCCGAGCCGCGCCGCCGACAATCTGTTCTGGGTCGGGCGCTACGCGGAACGCGCCGAGGCGACGCTGCGGCTCGTTCGCGCCATCATCAACCGGCTCGCTGAGGCCGACGATGCGGCGGCGCCGGTCATATCCGGCATCGGAACGCTGCTCGCCGCCTGGAGTGCGATCCCGGACGATGTCCATCGGCCGTCGGCCGCGTTCATGGCGCGCGCCGCGCTCACCCGTTCGGACCTGGAAGGATCGTTGCCGCGCCTAACCGGTGCCGCGCGGTCCGCCGCTTCCGTCATCCGCGATCGCTTCTCGCCCGATGCGTGGCGGGCGATCAACGATCTCGCCGCGCTGATCGGCGCGCCGCTCGCGATCGGTCCATCGGAAAGCGCGATGACCGAGCGCGTCGAAGCCGGCTTGCGCATCAATGCGGCGCTCTCCGGATTAGCCCAGGAGAATATGACCCAGCGCGCCGGCTGGCGTTTCCTTGAGCTTGGCCGCCGCATCGAGCGGGCGCTCGTGACCTGCCGGCTGGTGCGCTGCTTCGCCTTCAGCGGGACTATCGAAGGTGGCCTCGACGTGTTGCTTGAGCTTGCCGACAGCCAGATCACCTACCGGCAGCGTTACCTGATGGTTGCTGCGCTGGCGCCGGTTATCGACCTTGTCATGCTCGATCCCAACAATCCGCGTTCGGTGGCGTTTCAGCTTGAGCGCATCGAGACTCATCTGGGCGCGCTGCCGAAGCGCAACGCCGCCGGCCGCTTGTCGCCGGTTCAGCAGATCGCCGAATCGACCGCGACGCGCTTACGCATCGCGGACGCGGCCGGCGTCGATGCGGCGTTGATCATGGACATCGAGCAGGCGCTGATGAAACTTTCGGATGCGATCAGCGCCGCGTATCTGACCAGCAACGAGCGCTCGGATTTCGAGTGGGAGGCGCTGGCGTGATCTACGATGTCCGGCAGATCACCACGTGCGGTTACGCGTCGCCGGTTGCGCACGCCCATCACGTATTGCGCCTGACGCCGGTCCATCGCGATAGCCAGCGCGTGCATCTCGCGTCGCTGCAGATCATTCCCGAGCCCATGCACCGGCGTGAGGGGCAAGATTTTTTCGGCAATCGCCTCACGTGGATCGAGATCGAGGAGCCGCACGAGACGCTGACCGTCAAATTGGCCGCACGCATCGCGGTCGATGCGCCCATCGAGCCGGCGCCGGCTTCGACGCTACCCTGGGAGGCGGTGCGTGAAGAAGCTTTCGCGGCGAGCGACATCGGGCCCTTATCGCCGGCGCATTTTCTGTTCCCAAGCCGCTTGGTATCGCTCGACCCCGAGATCCGCGACTACACGCGCGAGAGCTTCCCGCCCGGGCGGCCCATACTCGAAGCCGCCGTCGAGTTGATCGGCCGCCTGAAGGCCGACATCGTTTATGAGATCGGGGCGACGACCGTGACCACGACGCCGCCGATGTCGTTCGCGCTGCGCCGCGGTGTTTGTCAGGATTTCGCGCACATTATGATTTCCGGTCTGCGCGGCATCGGCCTGCCTGCCGCCTATGTGAGCGGCTACTTGCGCAGCGCACCCGCCAAGGATCCGACCCGGCTGCAGGGCAGCGAGGCGATGCACGCGTGGGCGTTGCTGTGGTGCGGCTCGGCGATTGGCTGGATCGGGCTCGATCCGACCAACGCCATATTAGCGGGCGAGGATCACGTCATGTTGGCGATCGGGCGCGACTATACGGACGTAGCGCCCGTTGACGGCGTGATCGTCGGTTCCGGCGGACAGCGCATGGAAGTGTCGGTCAGCGTGCTGCCGGTCGCATGAGCCGCATTCGGCCTGCTGCCGAAGGTTTTCAAGGTTCTTCGTAGGCACGCCTTTTGAGTCTTCGATGGCGTGCTCTTCGCAGCCCGATTGCGAAGTCCGTGTATTTACTTAACACCCCTTTTACCTTGGCAAAAAACATAGCGCGGAGGCGCCGCGAATTTTCGTCGTCCGGAGCAGAACCCATACCCGATTATTAAATATTGCCAGACATTGTTATGGCGCGCGCATCGAGATTTGCGCCTCACTTTTCAAGGGAAGACACATGACGCTGCACGCTCCCAACATTGCCTTGTTCGTCATCGCTTGGTGCTTGGCCATGCTTGGAGTGCTGGCGGCGCTGCCCATTTCGCTGCCGATCCCCGGCCTCACCGGAAATTCGGCGTGGTATATCTTTCTTGCTTGGTTTCTTCTGGCGGCTGGAACCATCGTGCCGACCCGCGATGCGCCCAGCGCGGAAACCCAGCCGAAAATAGATTGAAGTTTATTCCGCTCATTCCCGCGCAAGCGAGAATCAAGAACAGCTTGCGCCGATTGCGAATCCCCGCTCGGGTTCTCGACCTA
>JASHVC010000699.1 GCA_030039655.1 Xanthobacteraceae bacterium
GGGCCGCGCGCCTAGGTGCTGAATCACTTCGGCGGCCGCCATGGCGCCGAGACGGCCGCAAGTGCGGTCGTCAGCGCCACGGGCGAGGCCGGAGAGGAATCCGGCGGCAAACAAATCGCCGGCGCCGGTGGTGTCGACGACACGCTCGACCGGAAAGGCCGGCACCGCTTCGATGTCTTCGGGGTTGATCACGATGCAGCCCTTTTCGCTGCGCGTCACCACGGCCACATCGATGTCGGCGCGCAGCGCCTTCACGGCCGTTTCAAAATCCGCGGTCTGATAAAGGCTCTGCAGCTCGCCCTCATTGGCGAAGATCAAATCGACGGTGCGCGTACGCATCAGCTGCAGGAATTCGTCGCGCCAGCGATCGACGCAAAACGCATCTGACAGCGACAGCGCCACCTTGCGCTCGGCTTCATGCGCGATCTTCGCCGCCTTGAGGAAAGCGTCCTTGGCGTTCTTCGGGTCCCACAAATACCCTTCCAGATAAATAATGGCGCTCGCCGCGACCGCGTCGGTGTCGATGTCGACGGGATGCAGATCCTGCGCGGCGCCCAGATACGTGTTCATGGTGCGCTCGCCGTCGGGCGTCACCAGCACGTAGCAGCGTCCGGTCGACGGACCCGCCGAGGCGGGCGGCGCTCCGAACGCCACGCCGGCGGCACGAATATCGTGGGAGAACGCGCGGCCAAGAACATCGTCCTTGACCTTGCCGACGAATGCGCCGCGCCCGCCGAGCGAGGAAAGACCCACGATGGTATTCGCCGCCGAACCGCCCGACACTTCCACGGCCGGGCCCATGGCATCATAGATCGTCTCGGCGCGCGCCTCGTCGATGAGCGCCATCGTGCCTTTGCGCATGCCTTGCTTGAGCAAAAAATCTTCCTCGGCGCGGGCGATCACGTCGACGATCGCATTGCCGATACCGAGGACGTCGTAGCGGGCAGAGGGCATGAGATTCTCGAGAGAGGTGGCGCGGGACGGCGCGCACTATAACGAGCGGCCCTTGCAGAACAAGCCGCCAACGTGGCATGGGACGCCCACTCTCGACCCATTGTTTGCCGCGCGGAGCTATCGGCATGGCCTTTCAGGAGCGGGTTTTTTCCGGCGTGCAGCCGACCGGCAACCTGCATCTCGGCAATTATCTCGGCGCCATCAAGCGCTTCGTCGAGCTGCAGGACCGCTACGACTGCATCTATTGCGTCGTCGATCTGCATGCCATCACGGTCTGGCAGGACCCCGCCGAACTGCCGCGCGCTATCCGCGAAGTGACCGCCGCCTTCATCGCCTGTGGGATCGATCCCAAGAAGCACATCGTATTCAATCAGAGCCAGGTGGCCGAGCACGCCGAGCTCGCCTGGGTGTTCAATTGCGTAGCCCGCCTCGGCTGGCTCAACCGCATGACGCAATTCAAGGAGAAGGCCGGTAAGGATCGCGAGAATGCGTCCGTGGGGCTCTACGCCTACCCGACCCTGATGGCGGCCGACATTCTGGTCTACCGCGCCACCCACGTGCCGGTGGGCGAAGACCAGAAGCAACACCTCGAACTGTCGCGCGACATCGCGCAAAAGTTCAACAACGACTTTGCCGGGTCGATCCACCAGAGAGGCTTTGGCGACGCATTCTTCCCGCTGCCCGAGCCTGTGATCACCGGCGAAGCCACACGCGTGATGTCGCTGCGCGACGGGATGAAGAAAATGTCGAAGTCCGATGCGTCCGACTATTCGCGCATCAATCTCACGGATGACGCCGACGCCATCGCGCAGAAAATCCGCAAAGCCAAGACTGACCCGGAGCCGCTGCCGAGTGAACCAAAAGGTCTCGACCATCGCCCGGAGGCCGACAACCTGGTCGGCATCTACGCGGCGCTCGCCAACACAACGCGCGCGGGCGTGCTGGCGCAGTTTGGCAATGCACAATTCTCCACGTTTAAGACCGCCCTGGTCGATCTCGCGGTGGAGAAGCTCGGCCCGATCGGCGCCGAGATGCAAAAGCTACTGCGCGATCCGGTCGCCATCGACGCCATCTTGGCGGAGGGCGCAGCGCGGGCGCAGAAACTCGCGGGAGAGACCATGAAGGCGGTCAAAGACATCGTTGGCTTCGTGCGGTCGTAGTGTAGTGCGAAGCTTGGCGGACATGAGCCATGGCACGACCCGTCGTCGTCAGCGGAGCCGACAAGCACTTCTTCGCCATGGGCTGCCTGCTCATGCACTCGCTGGCGCAATGGGCGCCCGAGCTGCCGTTCTACTTTCTCGACTTCGGCCTCGATGATGCACAGCGTGGCTTTCTGCGTGAGCGCAAAGTTTTGATAGAGCGCCCGGCTAGCGTCCCAGAAAATGTGCATCCCATCGTCTGCAAGACCGCTATCGGCGAATACCTCCACGGCATCGAATGGTCGGCGGTGTTATGGCTCGACAGCGACATGCTGGTGGTGGGTTCGTTGCAGGACGGCCTTGCCGAAGTGTTGAACAGCATGGCGGCGACGCAACGCGAGGTCGCCGCCTGCTCGGTCGAAACCATCAGCCAACTGTTCGCTGGCGGCTGGTCCATGGCGCCGTTTGCGGACGCTCTGCGCGCGGACCGGATCGGTCTCGATTCGTCCTACTATAACAATGCCACCGTGGTGTTCCGTTCGCCGGCGTTTCTCGTCGAGTGGTGGACGCTCGCCCAGCAAACGCCGGTGCACCTGTGCATCGATCAAAATCTCTTTACATTGCTGGCGCTGCGACACGACCGGATTATGCCTCTGAGTGCGCGCACCTGGAATCTGCACGGAGCATTATTGGCCGAAGCCAAGGCCGTGAGCGAAAATGGGCAAGCGCGCATCGTGTCGTCCGGAGCGAACGGTGCGACTGAAACCGCCTTGGTTCTGCACCCCACCTCGGTGCGCGACCAGCATCATCTGCCGCTCAACTGCAGCGTCGGGACCGGACCTAGCCAAATTCTGAAAGTGTTCCGCAATCCGGTATTGCGCGATTGCCAAGTCAGCACGATCGCGAAGTTAATTGCCGATGACGGCGCGGCGCTGGCGCGGGCCGGCATGGAACGCCCCGGCGCTTTGTTGGAAGCCGTTCAGGCGCATTTCCCTCCGCCCGCAACTGCCCGCAATCCGAGCGACCCGCAGACGTGGGGTAAGGTCGGCCGTCTTGAACCCTGCCCTTGCGGTTCCGGAAAGCGCTACAAGCATTGCCACGGGCAATACGCTTAAGTCCACACGCCTCCCTCATTATCGATGCCGCAAGGGATTACGGGCTAGGGTCGCCCTTGAACTTCCAATGGAATTCGCCACGTAATACAATAGATTAATGCAAGTTGCGGCGCCCCTGGAGCACCCAGCGCGACGTGACGGAGGACGAAAGATGTTTATCCAAACCGAAGCAACGCCAAATCCGGCAACTTTGAAATTCCTGCCCGGACGGGCGGTACTGGACAACGGCACCCTCGATCTGCGCGACCCCGAACAGGCGGCAAAGTCACCGCTCGCCGAGCGGCTGTTCAATATCGCAGGGATCAGCGGCGTCTTCTTTGGTTCGGATTTCATCACCGTGACCAAGAGCGACGGCGAATGGCAGCAGCTCAAGCCGATGATCCTCGGCGCCATCATGGAGCATTTCATGTCGGGCGAGCCGCTGCTCACCAGCGGCGCGGCTGAGCAGACCGAGAGCGACGAATTCTACGATGCAGCCGATGCCGAAACCGTCGCCACCATCAAAGATCTGATCGAAACGCGGGTGCGGCCTGCGGTGGCCAACGACGGCGGCGACATCACGTTCCGCGGCTTCAAGGACGGCGTCGTGTATCTCAACATGAAGGGGGCTTGCTCGGGCTGTCCGTCATCGACCGCGACGCTGCGGCATGGCATTCAGAATTTGTTGCGTCATTTCATACCTGACGTCACCGAGGTGCGCCCCGTCTAACCGGGCGATCTTCGCCGCTGGCCGGGGGCAAACGCCATTCTCTCGTGAGGCCGTTGATCTGGTTCATGCCGGCGGCGCCTGGCGGCGGGTGCTCCGGCAAAAGGGCTGCGACCGTTTCCCATGCGCGTGCTCGCCATTGATACCGCGCTCGCGGCTTGCTCCGCGGCCGTACTCGACACCGAACATGGCGGCATTCTCGCCAGCGATAGCCTGTCGATGACGCGCGGCCACGCCGAAGCACTGATGCCGCTCATCTATCATGTGATGCAGCACGCCCAGATGGCGTTTGCCGACCTCGACCGGGTCGCGGTAACAACGGGACCGGGCAGCTTCACCGGCTTGCGGGTCGGCATTTCGGCGGCACGCGGCCTTGCGCTCGC
>JASHVC010000700.1 GCA_030039655.1 Xanthobacteraceae bacterium
CCGGTCGGTCTTAAAGAGGCATCCCGGAATCTGGTTCGGATGGAGCGGCAGGGTCACCGCGAAACCCGACACGGCGGTGCGGACGATCGAGCGCGGCAGTCAGTCGTATGTAGTGACCGATCTGATCAAGGAAGATTTCGACGAATACTACAATGGATTTGCCAATCGGGTGCTCTGGCCGATTTTTCACTACCGGCTGGATATTGCCGAATTCTCGCGCCGCGACCTCAGAGGTTACATGCGAGTCAATGAGCATTTTGCGCAAGAGTTGCACAAGATATTGGCGCCGGACGATCTCATTTGGGTGCATGATTATCACTTGCTGCCGCTAGCCAAGAAGCTGCGCGATCTTGGCCACCGCAATAGGATCGGCTTCTTCCATCACATTCCTTTCCCACCTCCCGAGGTGCTAGCTGCTCTTCCGAACCATGAGCAGCTGATCCCGGCAATGTGTGACTACGACTTGGTTGGGTTTCAGACCGAGGGTGACGCAATGAATCTTGCACACTACCTCAGGGATGAATGCGGGCTGCCGACCCGCGATCTGTTGTCGTTCCGCACGCACGAGCGGACGACGCAGCTCAATGTCTTTCCGGTTGGAGTGGAGACAGCTGAGCTCAACCGGCTGGCGCGGCGCGCGGTGAACGCGCCGTTCGTCCGCAACGTTGTCGAGAGTTTGGCGGGCCGGGATATGCTCATTGGCGTCGATCGCCTGGACTACTCCAAGGGTATCGCGCTGCGCATGGAGGCCTTCGACCGCTTTCTCGCGGCCTATCCGGACTGGCGCGGAAAGGTGACCTATCTGCAGATTACGCCCAAGAGCCGCTCGAAGATTCGTGAGTACGCCGATATGGAACGCCAGATCGACGAGACGGCCGGAAGGGTGAACGGGAAGTACGGTGAGGCGTCTTGGACTCCGATTCGTTACGTCAATCGCACCCATCGCCGTGCCGCGCTCGCAGGTCTTTACCGTTCGGCACGCGCAGCGGTGGTGACCCCACTGCGCGATGGCATGAATCTCGTCGCCAAGGAATACGTGGCGTGCCAGGACCCGGAGGATCCGGGCGTTCTTATCCTGTCACGGTTCGCCGGCGCCGCGGCTGAATGCGCGGCAGCGCTACTCGTCAACCCTTATGATCCCGAGTCGGTTGGAAATGCCATAGGGCAGGCGCTGTCGATGCCTCTTGACGAACGCCGCTCACGTAATAGCGAACTCCTGCAAGTGCTCACGGCAAACGACATCAAAGGCTGGGGAGAGCAATTCCTAAACGCGTTGATGCGGACACAGAGTTTTCCCGATTGGCCTTCCTTGGTGCAGCTTCCAGAAGCCAGCTGGATCGAAGCAGGGGACATAGGAATAGAATCAGAACGAATGGAAGATTCCGTGGTCGACTAGTCGCTACGCTGGCAACCGAACAAGATACTTTTCACAAGGCTCTAAAGACGATTTGGCGGCGCAGTAGTGCGCCGCCGGGGAGGTATTTGCCCGCGTAACTTTTCCGGTTCGTGGCCGCTTAGCAACTGCTCCCGCCAAGCGATGAACAAGCGGTGCTGAGCGACGACGATACGGCCAATCCCAGTTGGGTGACGGCAATGATGCACACGACAGCGATGAGACCGACCAGGAGTGCATACTCGACCAATGCCGCTCCCTCCTCGTCCTTGCGCACGTTGTTAAGCAACTTAAGAACGTTCAGCATTCCTCTGCTCCCACTGCCCCTCTAAAGGGTCCTCTTAAGGGTCGCGCCCCACGCCTCCTCGAATTTCCGCATCAGTAGCTATATTCTTTTACCCAAATTTTGGGCTGTCAATGCACCGTTAATTAGCCATCTGAGCACCGTTAGGAGGCGATGCGGGATGCGGGCGGCAAAAGTGGCCGTTTCCCGGCAAGGACATCCCGGAATATCGTGGTTAACCATACTGCCATTTTACGGGCAGCTCTGGAGTGCGTTGATCCGATGGTTAGCACCGGCGCATATGGTGTCCGTCAGGGAGTGCGGTGACAGGAACACCGTCGCAATGGCATTATCGTTGCGTGTCAGCCGTCGCGTATTGGACGGGGTGCGAGTGGCGTCCTGAAGCTGCCGCGGGTTATTGCATCTCGACGTGAGTCCACGCAATGACGGACCTTATTGAATTGTCGGAATGGGATAGACCGGTTCGTAAAGAGCGCCAAGCTTCCACCGGCGCCGGGTTCCGTGCGCCGCTTGTGTCCATTATCATTCCGACCCTGAATGAGCGCGATAATGTGCGTGAAATTGTGTCGTGCCTCGAGCAGGCCTTGGCCGGACAGGCCTGGGAAGTGGTCTTCGTCGATGATGATTCAGGGGACGGCACTCTCGATGTTCTGCGCGATCTGAGCCGCTCCGATCCTCAGGTGCGCTACTTGCATCGCATAGGTCGCCGCGGATTGGCCTCGGCGGTTACCGAAGGCATTCTATCCACAAGCTCGCCTTTCGTTGCTGTGATGGACTGTGATCTCCAGCACGATGTTACCGTGTTGCCGACGATGCTGGCGCGCGTGCAAGAACCCGATTGCGACATCGTCGTTGCCTCGCGCTTTATGGCTACGGCTGGCGTTGGCGATTGGTCGAGGAACCGGTTGTTTCTCAGCAACGTGGCAAAAGGGCTCGCCCATCTCGTGCTCGCATCAAAAATAACCGATCCGATGAGCGGCTTTTTCGTCATAAGGCGCGGTGCATTCGAGCTGGCTGTCCGCGATCTTTCGAACCAAGGCTACAAGATCCTGTTGGACATTCTGCTTTCCGCCAAACCGAGCCTTCGGGTTAAGGAGGTCCCCTACACGTTTCGCGCCCGCGTTCGCGGCGAGAGTAAAGTAGAACCGATCGTCGTCTTGGAATACTTTACGCTCCTGTTCGACAAGCTCTTTGGCCACGTTATTCCGTCTCGCTTTGTTGTGTTTTCTCTGGTCGGTGGTGGCGGTGTGCTCGTGCACATGGCGGTGCTGGCAATCTTGAACCGGGGCCTTGGCACGGTCTTTGTGACGGCGGAAATATATGCCGCGATTGCGTCAATGATTTTCAACTTCTTCGCCAACAACCTGCTGACCTACCGCGATATGCGTCTGGTGGGTTGGTGGCCGACTGTGCGCGGGTTGTTCATCTTTTGCGCCCTTTGCTCTATTGGCGCGGTCGCCAACGTGGG
Source organism: Xanthobacteraceae bacterium (assembly GCA_030039655.1). Next base: position 3,166 of record JASHVC010000700.1, read on the forward strand.
TATCGCGTCTGCGCTGTTCCGGCAGGATTATTCCTGGTGGTTGGCAGGTCTCGCGGGCGTCCTTGTCGGCGCGGTTTGGAATTACGCGACGACGTCCATATTCACTTGGCGGCGGAGTTGACCGCTGGAGCCGAGCCGTCCGGTGAGGCGTTGCTAAAAAAGGTGTTGGTACAGGATTACGCCAATCAGCGCGCCGGCGACGGACGGTGCGTAAGGGATGGCGTAGCGGTTGCCCATGGCCTTGGTATTGACCCAACCCAACCCCACTGCACCCAGGTGCAGAAGCAAAAGAACCAGTAGGAGAGCCGAGAAGAGTAGCGCGTAATGTACGCCGACCCACAAGCACGCAACACTTACAAGCTTTACGTCGCCGCCGCCGATGACTTTCTGCGCAAAGAACCAGAGCAGTATCGCAAATATAAATATGGCGAGTATCACATTCTCAACAACCTCGATCGGGGAGCGACTAACGATCGCAAGTAGAACGTACAAGAACACCAACAACAAAAGCACGTCATTTCGGATCTTGAAAGTCCGGAAATCGTTGAAGCCAACATACAGCAGGACCGCAACCGCCGCGATATCGATGTAGAATTTGTATTGTGGCCCGTTGAGAAAAAGGTCGAGCTGTATGCGGCGCAGTAGTGATGTCAGATCCATGCCGTCACGAAAAGATTTCCCGCCAGTAGGCTCGATGGGATATGGCCGATGATAGGAATGCAGTTAGTAGGATGGAAAGGCCGAGGAAGAAAGACGGCGCCCACAGCGCGCTCAAGTGACGCTGTATTCCAGCTACCGGGCAGTCGGCCACATACGACCCATACAGTAGCGCCGCGCTGCACGCGAAGCTCAAGTTGCTTGCGAGTGCCAGGGGGAACCTTCGACCGCTGATTAGTCCGACACAGATTAATGTGAGGAGGAGCGTGACCACACACAGCGTTTGGGTCAAGTCGCTAAAAGCGAAGCGGTCATGTGCCGCGGCGAAGCTGTATTGAAGTGGACGAAATACTTCCAGATCGACGTACCACAGCAGCGGCGATGACGGCCAATACGCCAAAGCATGCGCGCCGCACTCGGCGCAGGCCAACGCTGCTACCACCCCGATGGGCCCAGCAAGCTGAAGCTTTTCGTTGTCGAGCATGCCCCATCTAGCGGGCAAAAGCTTAACGATTGGCTTATCTGGAAGCGGGAGAGCGCGCGTTCTGTTGAGCTCTCAGGGTGCCGTAGCCGGTTCCTTGGGTACTTAAACCGGGCACCCTCCGCTCGGGAGCAAAGGGCAATCCGCCGTCAGGTCGATAAGTTTCGGCTTCGCTCCTGGCAACATACCGCCAAGAGCAGACCCTAGTTTGTGTTGTTGGGCAGCAGCGATGTGTACCCAAACCCAAGGTTCGAGAAGATAGTCGAGATGTCGGTTGCGTTCGGGTTGTCGGTTGACGTGCAAGCGGGTGAGACGTTCATCGGATCGGAATAGAACTTCGACAAATCCGGAATTACACCTGGAGAATTGGCGATATCCTGCATCGTCGTGCACGAGGAGATGGCTGGCGTCTCGTTATCGGAGCAACTGTTAGAGTTCGGGCTCAGCTGCGTGTACGAGCCATACGCGATCGAATAAACCCAGGTACCCGCGTTCGCTGCATCCTGCGCCGCTGTGATCGCTTCATGGCATTGGTTGTTGGTGCCGAAAGCGATCGTATCGCCGCAACCGACGGCGCCAAAACTGATGCTGTCACCGCTGGCGACATCCTTGGAGAAGGTGATCGTGTCGCCAGTGGCGACGTTATCGCCCGCAAACGTGATGGTGACGCCACTACTGACGGTGGCTGCTTGTGAGATGACGACAGTGTTCGAGGTCGTCGACACGACCTTGGTGTTAGCCGGTATCCCGGTGCCGGTGACGGTCATGCCGGTTCGCACCGTCGACGGCACGGAGTTGAACTGCAGGGTGGTTCCGGACGTGGTGCGGCTGCTGGTGTTGTCTGTGACGGTAACGCCAACGCCGCTAGAGAGCGTGACCGTGGTTCCGGTGAACGATACTACAGTGGTGCCGGAGGGGATCGCGGACGTGGTGGTGCTGTCGGCGACCCCCATGCCGACCGCGATGTTTGCCGGCACTGAAGAAAAATACAAAACAGTCTGACCGGTCGACGTGGGTGCGTTGGTGACGCTCGTGGCGACAGCGGTGCCGACGACGGCGCTCGAAAGCGTCACGGTGGTCGAGGTCGTGGACACAACCGTCGTGCAAGATGCGATGGCGGAGGAGTTGGTTTGATCGTTGACCGCCATGCCGGTCGTAACTGCAGATGGCACCGATGCGAATTGCAAAGTCGTGCTGCCGGGTGGCGTTGAGCCGGTCGTAGTGGCCGTACCGGCGGCCGTGACGGCAGCCGAAAGTGTTACCGTAGTCCCACTTGTCGATATCACCTGGGTGCCGGATGGAATCGCCGACGAGATCGTATTGTCGGCGACGGAAGTCCCGGGAATCACGTCTGACGGCACCGTCGAGGCCATGGTGAGGGTGGTGCCGCCGCCGGCCGTGGCTTGGTTGGTCGTGCTCGACCAGAGGTTCGAGGCATTGCCGGCGCCGCCGTCGCTCAGCACGATCATCACGTTCTGTACGCCGGACACGGTGTTGGCGGCGAGTGTGCTCTGCGCTGCCGTGATCGCCCCGGCCAGGTAGGTGCCTTCGCCGCCTATGACTTTATTGCCCTGGCAGGATCCGCAGTTTGACGTTACCCCGCTCGCGTCGATCGAGGAACCTGCCTGGCACGTGGCGTTCACAAGGTTGGATGTCGAGCCGGGGCTCGCCAGGGTCCCCGAAGTATTGGAGGACCTGTAGTTACTCGACAGTCCGACGATTTGGTAGACCGACGAGCTCGGATATGAGCTGTAAGGCTCGGGCGTAATCGTTTGCGATGCTGAGCAATTATAATCGTTCGAGGCGGTCGATGATTCTACCGGCGGAAAGACAATGAGGCCGACCTCATCCTGAGTGGGCCAGAGTTCAGCCAGCAAAGTCTGCACGCCGGCGAGCGCGCACTGGATTCTCGTCGGATTGCTGAGGTTTCCGCAGTCCGCCCCGGTGCCGTCTTGGTCGTTCATCGAGAACGTGTTGTCGAGAACGACCATAATATGCATCGGCGGCAGCGCGCCGCCTTTGTGCGCCAGCGAAGTCGCTGTCAGCGTTACCGTACCGAAGCCGAAGACCTGTCCTAATAGGAACGGTACCTGCGCCTTTTCCTGCACCATGATGGCGTTGGCGTCGGGATTGGGAGCACTCGACCCCGTGCACACAGTCGATATGCTGCTCAGACATTTGAGCTGAGGATAGCCGGCTGTCATCGTGATTGTGAGACCGGGCTGGGCGTTCTTGCTGCCGGCCGTGCCGCTATAGGTGTTGGCCGTGGTGATCGCCGAATTTGCCGAACAATTACCGCAGTTGATCACCTCCGCTCCGGCCAGCGCCGACATGTCTGTGACCGCTTGGAGTCGTCGCTGTGCATAGGTGAGATTGCCGATGTCTATCGCCATCGCGCTCAATCCAATCAAAGCGACGATCATTATCGCCACTAGAACGATAACGGCACCGCTCTCGTCACGGCGCAGGCGGAGCAACAAGGATTGATTTTCGGATTTCATTGGCGCGCTCATGCCTTAATCACTCCACGGCCTGTTGCATCGTGGATGTCAACGGACAAATACCGGCGATGTTGATCAAATAAGACGGCATGATTGCTGTGCCGCTGCACGAATATGTCACAGTCACGCTGACCGGCTCCGGAGGAACGGTGGCGGCCGTGTAGGCGTTCTGCAGCGCTGTTTGACAACCGGCGTTGCTCGTGCACGCCGTCCCGTTGACGGACATTGAAATCGTCAGCCCGGACAGGTTGGTCGTCGCACTGTTGATCGCGCTTACGGTGTCGGCGTAAACCGTGTTGTCCAATCGGCTGATCGAAAGCTCGCGGGCACCCGTCGCCGCCGCGTTGGTCACCAGAATGTAGTTGTAGAAAATCAATCCAAACTGCGCCAAGCCGAGTATCAGAAACAGCAGTACAGGGAGCACAAGAGTGAACTCCACCAAAACTGAACCAGTGTTGTCTCTTGCGACTTCAAACAATTGTGGACGCATAACTGATTGCCTCATCCGCGGAAAACGAATTGTGCATAAGACCTGTGTTTCTGGAGGTCCAGCCCTAGAATTGATTTACGATTAATTAGGTACGTAATGACGTTGTTGGTTTATTTACTACACCCGTTAAGCTTAGACGCTTCTCATCACAGGTCTGTCCGGTTGGTACTGCTGCAGAGGCAGACCGAAGGCTGACAGGAGTGCCTTATGCAAGGCGTGGCAGCGCCGTCCTGGTCGGCAGAAGCCGAAATTACCAAACAAGGTAGATCGCTGGATTGGGTATTGATCGGCCTACTCGCCTTTGCCTTCCTGGTGCGGCTGGCGGCGATCTTGGCATTTCCAAGCTTGGACCATCCTGACGAGAATTTTCAGGTATTCGAGCAAGCCCACCGCTTAGCCTTCGGCTATGGCATCAAGCCGTGGGAATTCGTCACTGGAATTCGATCGCCGCTCCTCCCTGCCGTCTTTGCCGTTGTCTTCCGGCTTTCCGCGCCGCTCGTCGGCGGCCCACAGGGATATCTCATTGTTGCCCGGTTAATGCTCGCGGCGGTGTCTCTTGTAGCCGTTGCCGCCGTATACCGGATGGGCCGCAGAACGAGCCTGAGCCATGCGCTGATAGGAGGAATGGTCACTGCGACTTGGTTCGAGCTCGTCTACTTTGCCGGCAGGCCGCTTACAGAGGCCATCGCGACCACCGTCTTTCTTCTCGCACTGTCGCTTGCTTCCGTTCCCGCGGTGGACTTCACCTTTCGGCGGCTCTTCGCGATTGGCTTGAGCCTCGGCCTATGCCTGATGCTGCGCGTTCACTTGCTGATTGGCCTATTTGTCATCGCGCTATGGGTCGGGCGATTAAAGCTGCGAGCAAGATGGTGGCCGATGGCGTTGGGCGCAGTCGTTCCCGTTATGGCTTTTGGAGTGGCGGACTGGATGGCGTGGGGTGGTCTTTTCCATTCCTATGTGGAGGCCGTTCGGGCAAACCTCCTTCAAGGTATGGCGTCCGACTGGGGCACGGAGCCGCCAGGATGGTATGTCAAACGGCTTTTCGAGGTGTGGGGATATGCGCTGCTGCTGATCGCGGTTTTGGTCGTTGTCAGATACCGCGCTTCGGCCATGTGGATCTTAGCCGCCCTGGCCATAATTGCGGTTCACTCCGCCATCCCGCACAAAGAGTACCGGTTCATCTTTCCGGCTTCTGCGAGCCTCGTGGTCGTGGCCGCATTCGGATCGGCCGATCTTCTCGAATGGGCGCGTCACCTGGTGCGGCCCGTAGTGTTTCGGTGTCTGGCGCTCGCAACGGCGTTTCTCTGGCTGGAAATATCTGCTGCTTTGGCTTTCTCGGCGCCTTTCAAGTACGAGTGGTTCAAGGCGCGTCAACTCATTATGGCTTCATTCGCTGTAGCGCAAAAGGCGGACCTGTGTGGGCTGCTCTTCTACGACGATCCATGGTTTAAGACTGGAGGGTATACCTACCTCCACCGCAACGTTGCCTTTTACAGTCTGGAAGACGATGAGACCATCGAACCGGAGAAATCGGCCGCGAGCTTCAACGCAGTTGTGCTGAATCGATCCTCCGTTCCCGACTTCGCCAAAAGCTTCAGCGTTCAGCAATGCTTTGCGGCGCCCGGCTCTGAAGAAGACGTCTGCTTGATGGTGCGCGGCGGCTCCTGCATTCACGACAAAGGGATGAATTCGTTCCTTCCGCCCGGCGTGTCCCTGTCGGATGTTGCTCAACCGGCGGAATCGTCCAAGTAAAGCCCGGTCCGTCGATGAGCGCTTCGCGGTCGATTATTTTCTTGCTGGTGGCACTGTCTATAGGGCCGCTATTCGCAGTCGACGTTCCAGCAATGCGTGACTACCCCAATCACCTTGCCGTGGCGTCTGTTCTGAGTCGGAGCGGCACCGATGCGGCAAACCCGTTTTATCAAGTTTCCTGGACGTTCAATACGAATCTGGCGATGGAGCTTGTCGTACCGCCGCTGGCGCGGTTGATAGGCCTCGGAGCGGCGGGCAAGACGTTCCTGTTGCTCTCTCAGCTTCTCGTGATTGGCGGCGCCATGGCCATCGAGCGCGTAGTCAGGGGGCGGCTGGAGCTTTCGCCGTTGGCGGCACCATTGTTTCTTTACAGCCTTCCCTTCGCGTGGGGCTTCCTCAATTTCGAGTTCGGTTTCGGCGTTGCGCTTTGCGCGATCGCGGCGTGGCTGGCGTTGGAAGATCGCACACCGTTCACGCGTGCCTGTGCGCACAGCGTCTTCGTTCTCATTCTGTTTGTCGCGCACCTGCTCGCGCTTGGAATTTATGGCGCCACGGTAGGATTGCACGAACTCTGGCGCCTGCAATCGGGGAGAGTATCGATCCGGCAGACACTGCTCAACATGTCGATGCTGGCAGCGCCGGCGGCGGTTGTCCTCGGTGCTATCTTGGTTCAGGGGCATGCAGTGGCCGGCGCGGCGAACAAGACCGAATGGCGTTTCGACCTCAAGCCCCAGTGGATCTTCGAGGCGATGAACGGATACAGCCTGCTGCTTTCCTGCGCCGGCGCGGTGCTGATCCTGTTTGCGACTTTCGTCCTAAGCCGTCGCGGCTATCTCAAGTTGGCCAAGAGTGGGACGTGGATTGCGGCCGGCCTCGTCATTCTTTACGTAGCAGTGCCGAACCAGTTCATGGATACGGCGTTCAATGACATCCGCATTGTCACGGCGGTCGCCTTTATTCTTCCAGGCTTCCTTCAGCTGTCTCTGCCAAGTCCAGCGTGGCGCCGAACCGCATTTTGGACGGCGGCGGGGCTGACCTTTGTCAATCTTGCTTTGGTTTGGTGGGTCTGGCTGTCGTACCGCCCAGCGTATGCGGAAATCATCGCGTCCTTTAACCGGCTCGGCAAGGACTCGACTATTCTTGTTGCGGACAGCTACCCGCCGGGAAAGCCCGGAGGAGGCTTGGTAGATTATCCTTTTTACCACGCCCCAACGCTCGCGGTGGCCTATGCCAACGCGCTGGTGGCGTCACTGTTTACTTATCCGGGCGACCGGCCCGTGACGTTGCGTCCGGCCTACGGCCAATTTGCCCAGCCTGGGCTCCTTGCGCCGAAAGCTGCTCTTCTCCCTGAGATCGCATCCGACACTCGTGAAGATGCGCCTGAGTATCTTCGGTCATGGCCGAAGAAATACGATTATGTTTATGTTCTTGGGCCGCGTGTGCCGAATCCCATGCCGCGCGTGCTTGACGAGCTCAGTGCCGGATCACGCTTTGTGCTTTATCAGGTCGACAAAGCAGCAAAAGTGCCTTGAGCAAGGGCAGCCAGCTACTGACGCCGCACGAAAACGACCGCATATTTATCGGAATAGATTTCGTCCCACGGTCCGGTCGTGATTGCCTTGCTCAAAGGCTCTGTTGGCGTCAAAATGACCCAGTTCACTTTATAGTCGTCCAGAACCGTCAATGCCTTTTTGAGGTCGGCAACCATAACGGT
>JASHVC010000701.1 GCA_030039655.1 Xanthobacteraceae bacterium
AGCACCAGGGTCGCGAATACGTCGATCACGCGCTGCAGCCGGTTGCCCACATTGGCATAGACGAGATCAACGGTGATGTGATTGCCGCGGTACGAGGTCGCCGCAATCCCCCAGAAGATCAAGATGCCGAGCAGCAGCCGGCCGAAGTCGTAACTGTCGGGAATCTGCACGCTGAAGAAGTAGCGTAACAGCACCGAGGTGAAGATATCGAACGCCACAAGACCGGCGAAAAAAGCCGCCACCAACTCGATGCCGTCGATGAACCGATCCATCGCATTCGACTGGCGCGCATGCGGTGCTGACTGTGCTTGCGGATCGGCCATGAACTTGTGACGTCATTCCAAGGTGCGCGGCGAGCCGCCCTCGAAGCCTGCCGCCAAGGAGAGGCCGTCACCCTTTAACGCTCGACATCAGCGCGCCGAGCACCTCAGGGCGACGGTACCAGATTTTCAGAAGCCCGCGTTGTACTGCTTCAGCGAAGCCTGCAGCTCATTCCAGATTTTGTCGGGATCGCCACCGGCTTTCTTCACGTCTTCCGCCCATTTCGCTTTGAGCGGCTCGGCCGACTTCTTCCACTCGGCAAGTTGTGTGTCGCTGATCTTATAGACCTCGTGATCGGGCTCGGCCTTCATCTTTTCCAGGCCGCCGTGCTCAAAGTCGGCCCACGGATCGGCAAACCGGGCGGCCCATTCGGTGGTGCAATGATCGTCGATGACTTTCTTCTGCGAGTCCGACATGGCCGCGTAAGTCGCCGGGCTCATCAGCCATTGGAACATGACCGAACCGAGCGGCTCGTCCATGTCGTACTTCGTCACCTTGTCGAGGCCGAACAGTACCGTGGAGCCCCACGGAAATGGCACGGCATCGGCGACGCCCTTGGCGATGATGTCGCGGACTTCGGGGGCGCTGGCCTGCACATTGGTTCCGCCGAGTAGCGTCACCCAGGCGCCGATGGTGCCTTGAGCCGGCCTGATCTTCATGCCGGCGATGTCGCCCGGAACCATGATCTTCTTCTTCGAGGAGTGCCACACCAGTGGATCAAGCACGAACGAGAAACAATAATGCGTATCCTTCATCTCGGTCGCTGCGTACTTGCGATACCAGGCATCGATGGCGCGATTGCCGCCCTTGGCCTGTCCGACCAGGAACGGCAGCTCGCCCGCCGCGATGATCGGGAAGCGGCCCGGCTGATAGCCCGGGTTGACGTAAACGAAGTCGGCGATGCCGTCCTTCGCCATATCGTAATGATCGAACGCCTTGCCGAGCTGCTGCGCCGGATAAATCTTGGATTTGATAGTGCCGTTCGAAGCCTTCTCGATGTCGTCGGCCCAATCTTGGATCGCCTTCTGCAGCGGATGGCTTGGCGGCACCCAGTGCGAGAGTTTCAGCTCGAAGGTCTTGTCCTCGGCCGACGCCGTGCTCAGACCGACGGCAAGGCCGAGCACGACGAGGCTCCAGAGCGACACGTGGCGTTTCGCGTTCATGCGTTTCGTCCCCTTGTGAACTGGCTGTGCTGATCAGTAACCGGAATTAGCCTTGGCGAGATCGTCTTTCAGCTCTTTGAGCGCCGTGTCTGGATCGCCGCCGGCTTTCCTCACGGCATCGGCCCAGGTCTTCACCACCGGCCCGGCCGCAGTCTTCCATTCGGCAAGCTGTGCGTCGCTGAGCGGATAGACTTCGTGGCCCGGCTCGGCCTTGAGCTTGGCGATGCCGTCATGCTCGAAGTCGGCCCAGGGCGCTGCCACACGCTCCGCCCATTGAGCGTTGCAATGGTTGTCGATTACCCTCTGCTGCGCCGGCGACATCGCCGCGTAGGTATTCTTGTTCATCACCCAGACGAACCCCGTCGTGTAGAGCGGCGCCTCCATGTGATACTTCGTCACCTTGTCGATGCCGAACAGCACGATCGAGCCCCACGGGAAGGTCACCGCATCGGCCACGCCCTTCTCCATCAAGTCGCGCACCTCCGGGGCGGCGGCCTGCACATTAGTGCCGCCAAGCTGGGTGACCAGCGAAGCGACGATAGCGTGCGACGGCCTGATCTTCAGGCCGGCAATGTCGCCCGGCACCATGATCTTCTTGGTGCGCGAGTGGAACGAGCCAGGATCGTGCGCGAAAGAGAAGCAATAGTGCACGTCCTTCATCTCGGTGGCGGCGTATTTGCGATACCACTCGTCGACCGCCGCGGAGCCAGCCTTGGCATTGGACACCGTGAACGGCAAGTTGGACGCATCGAAGATCGGGAAGCGGCCGGGCTGATAGCCAGGGCTCACATAAGCCACGTCGGCGATGCCGTCCTTCGCCATGTCGTAATGATCGAACGCCTTGCCGAGCTGCTGCGCTGGATAGACCTTGTATTTGATGGTGCCGCCCGAATCCTGCTCGATCGAGGCGCCCCATTCCTCCATCGCCTTTTGCAGCGGATGGCTCGGCGGCACCCAATGCGAGAGTTTCAGCTCGAAGGTCTTGTCTTGCGCTGATGCTGTACTGACACCCAGCACAAGCCCAAACGCTGCGAGACCGCAAAGCTTTACGAAGCGCTTTCGCCGCATAGCGTCTCCCCCTTAGTTTCATTCTCAACTATCGCCATTTAAACGCAGAAAGCAGCCGCTGTACATTGCGTACACTGCGGCGCCAATATCCTCGGCGCGCGTCGCTAAACCGATGAAATCAGCGATTGCCGGCCCCTTTCCTCGTCCCGGCAATCCATTACAGTGCCGGCCCGCGATGCCGGACCGGAAGGGGTCATCCAACATGAAAGAAGAAGTCGTCAGCTTTCAATCGGCGGGCCTGCGCCTGCATGGCGTGGTCGGCGTGCCCGACGGCGTACGGCCCGGCGAGAAGCGCGCCGCCTTCCTGGTGCTGCACGGCTTCGGCTCCAACAGCGAGAGCCCGACGTGCATCACGCCCGCCAAGGTGCTCGGCGACTTTGGTTACGTCACCATGCGTTTTGACATGCGCGGCTGCGGCAAGAGCGAGGGAGAGTTCGGCCGTGTCATCTGCCTCGAACAGGTCGAAGACACCGGCAACGCGCTCGAATCTCTTGCCAAGCATCCCGCGGTCAATCCCGACCGCATCGCCGTCATCGGCTCGAGCTTCGGCGGCGCGGTCGGCGTCTACGCGGGCGGCACCAATCCGCGCATCGCCGCCGTCGTGTCCAACGGCGGCTGGGGCCACGGCGAGCGCAAATTCCGAGGCCAGCATCCGACACCGGAAGCTTGGGCGAGGTTCACCAAGATGCTGGAAGAGGGAAAGGCCCATCGCGCCCGCACGGGCAAATCCCTCATGGTGCCGCGCTACGACATCGTGCCGATCCCAGATCATGTCCGGCAGAACTTGCAAAAGCAGGGCGTCGGCATGCTCGCGCCCGGCTCAGTGGAAATGTTTCCGGCCGAGACGGCGCAAAGCATGTTCGATTTCCGCGCCGAGGAGGTGGTGGGAAAGATCGCGCCGCGGCCGCTCCTGCTCATTCACGCCGCCAAGGATTCGGTGACGCCCACCGAGCAATCAATCGAAATGTTCAAGCGCGCTGGCCAGCCGGCCGAACTGCACCTGTTCTCCGGCCTCGATCATTTCCTGTTCGCGGAGAAGTCCACTCGCGTGTGGAACATGCTGCGCCAGTGGCTCGATAACTACTTCCCGGCGACGAAGTGACGTGTTGTCAGCGTCCGCTTCACTGTCATCGTCCGCGAAAGCGGACGATCCAGTAATCGCCAACCAATGAATGTTGTACTCAGCATAAAAACCCGGCGGACAGTGATTACTAGATTCCCCGCCTGCGCGGGGAACGACAATGCTGGAGCAATTGGAGACTGACTAGTGAGCGAGAGAATCATCGTCACCCACGAGGAGCTATGGCGCTTCATCCGCGACGTGCTCATGACGCAGGGCGCGAGCGAGAAGGATGCCGGCATCGTGGCCGACGGATTGGTGTGGGCCAATCTGCGCGGCGTCGACGGTCATGGCGTCTCGCGCCTGCCGAATTACCTGAACATCATCAAGCGCGGCGAGATCGACACCAAGGCGCAGCCCAAGCTCATCCATGACCGCCCAGCGACCTTCGTCATCGAAAGCAGCCACGGCTTCGGCCCAGTCGCCGGCATGCAGGCCGCCGCAATCGCGGTCGAGCGGGCCAAGAAGATCGGCATCTGCTTTGGCCTGGTGCGCGAGACGACGCACACCGGCGCCATCGGCCGTTACGCGCAATGGATCGCGCAGCAGAATTGCGCTGCGCTGATCCTAGGCGCCGGGCCGGCGCTGATGGCCTATCACGGTCTGCGCGTGCGCAGCATGGCGACCAGCCCGATCGCCATCGGGATTCCCAAAGGCGACGGCACAATCCTGCTCGACATGGCGACGAGCACGATCTCCAACGGCAAGATCCTGCAAGCCAAGCAAACCGGCGAACCGCTGCCATCCGGCACCGTGCTCACCGGCGACGGCGAACCAACCACCGACCCGCGCAAGGCGGAAATTCTTCTGCCGCTCGGCGGCCCGAAAGGCTCAGGGCTGGGCCTGATGTTCGAAATGCTCACTAGCATTTTGGCCGCGGCGCCAATCCAGGCGCGCGCGCTCGGCCCGGAACAGCGCAAGCGTCACGTTGCCAACCTGGCCATGCTCGCCATCGACATCGCCGCTTTCCGGCCCCTCGCGGATTTCACCAAAGACGCAGACGCGCTCATCGGCATTCTCAAAGCGCTGCCGCGGCAGGCGGGCGTCGATGAAATCACCACGCCGGGCGAACGCTCCGGCCGCACCGAAGCCGCGCGCCGGAAATCTGGTATCCCGATTCCGGCCAAGCTGTGGGAGGAGCTGGAGGGAATCGCCGAGGCAAACGCGGTGAAGATGCCGGCGCGCAGGTAACCCGACTCAAACGAGTACATTTAACCGCGCCCCACGATAGGCGACGCGGTAGCTGCTGAGCGTAAGGGCATGATGGTCGGCCGACGCCTACGCCGGCCGACACGTGAGAAAGGTTACGCCAGTCCCGGCGCCGCCTCGAGCAGAATGCGCTTGAATTCCGCCCAGAGCGGAGCAACCCGCTCATCCGGCACGAGGTGCCGGCAGAGCGCGCCGTGCCCCGCGTCCGGATCGCTGTCGAAGCGGATGTGCTCAGCGAGAAAGTGCTTGAAGGCGGCGAGAAGCGGACCGTCCCAGGTCGGAGCCGTCAAGAAGGCAGTAAACACCGCCTCTAGCCCACCGTCCTCGTAACTCGCCAGAGCCAATGCCCTCACCTTCTGATCCATCGCGCGCGTATTGGCCAGGTAGCCTTGACCAATCGCCGTGAGTTCGCGCTTGCGGCTCTCCGGAATTTGCCCCAGCTCAAGCGTTCTGCGCATGAACTCGTCGTGGTTCATCTTCTCCCCGGGAGCCGCAACACCCGGCCACGGAGAAAGATTGGAGGTATCTCGCTCGCCGCGATCCAGTTCGAGCAATCGCTCGTCATCGGGATGGAGACCGCGTGCGATCTCGAGACACTCGCGGAATTGAATCGAGAAATAGTAGTAGGCCCACGCAACGCTGCTCAGATCCTCTGGGGGGAGGCTGGTCCAATTCAGGTCGCAGATGTCCTGGATGAGTTGCTTGTAGGTAGGTTTATCCAACACGTCGCGCGTAAACGTCGTCGCTACTTCTAGATTGCTCATTCGAGCCCCTCACAACTAGAAACTCCCCCTACGAAACAAATACCGCTTC
>JASHVC010000702.1 GCA_030039655.1 Xanthobacteraceae bacterium
CCGAAGCCGCAGATGACGCTCAAGGGCTTACCACCGGCCTGCGCGGCCGTGGTGAAGGCGCCGTAACGACGCGCACGAACGTCTATCTAAAATAAGCCTATACGCTCGCTTGCCACGTTGCCGGTAAGCAGATCGCTAACATCGCGATGGTCACGACGGTGATAGCCCGGGCCGCTTGTTGTCGGCGCAACGTTATATTGTTACTTCTCTTTCCTCGGCGGCCTTGATTTTTGAGGGCCGCGTCGAGTTCTTTTATTTAGGCCTGCGGATGAGGACCTGCCTTTGCAGCGCTGTATTGCTTCTGGCCGCGATGGTCGGCCTAGCGCCGTCGCCCGCGGCAGAAAGCCGGATCGCAGTCGTGGCAGCGGAGAATTTCTATGGCGACATTGCAACGCAGATTGGCGGCGACCGCGTCTCGGTTATCAGCGTTCTGGGCAGTCCCGACCAAGACCCACATCTGTTCGAAATATCGCCGTCCGTTGTTCGCCAAATCGCTGCGGCGCAAATGGTCATCTATAACGGCGCTGACTACGACGCATGGATCGAAAAAATCCTCAAGGTGACGCCGAAACCCGGGCGCATCGTGATTAATGCCGCAGACCTGCTGCACAAGAAGCCGGGTGACAATCCGCATCTTTGGTACGACCCGGCAACCATGCCGTCGCTCGCCAAAGCGCTGGCGAGCTCGCTCAGCACGGCTGATCCTGCTCATGCGGATGATTTTGGCAATCGCTTGAAAAGCTTCCTTGGTTCCTTACAGCCGATGAACGACAAGATTGCTGAAATTCGCGGTAAGTATGCGGGCGTTCCAGTAACAGCGACCGAATCGGTGTTTGGCTATATGGCTGCCGCTTTGCATTTGACCATGCGCAATCAGCGGTTCCAGCTTTCGGTCATGAATGACACTGAGCCTAGCGCAACTGATCTTGCCGCCTTCGAGAGCGATCTAAAAACGCAAAAAGTAAAAGCATTGTTCTACAATAAACAAGCGTCCGACAACCTTGTGCAACGTCTTGTCGGGCTTGCGCACGACGCAAAAGTTCCCGTGGTCGGAGTAACTGAAACCTGTCCAGCTAATCTGTCGTACCAGGATTGGATGCTGCGTGAGCTCGATCAGGCAGAACGTGCGCTGGGAGGGCTCGCTTCGTGAATGGCACGTGGTTGGTCCAGGCTACCTTTCGGCGCACGCTAAAGCGGGGTTCCGAATAGTGCGCCCTGGGCGTCTGCAGCCAGCATTGTGAGTGTGAAGGCGCAAAGCACGACGAAAGCGGTGAAAGTCGGCGTCTTCTCCGCGGGAAATTTCATCAGCCTCGGCAAGCCCACCATAAGGATATAGGCGCCGTAGAAGTCGGTGAGCATCAGGAAGCGCAAGCCCGGCAGCAGCAAAAAGACGCCGGTGAGCCAAACTGGGGTGTAGGAGTATACCGCAAGCCTAAAGGCGCTGGCGAAATCCCTTCGGCCGCCAAACTGCGGCGCTGCGAGCTCGATGAAGAGGCCGAGCAATGCCACAATGGCGAAGCTCATTACGTAACCAAAGATCGCGCCGAAAACTGAGTCAAACATTGAGGCGTGCACAAGACCTTTGCCGGGCACGACAACGCCGACGAAGCAGGCGCCGACGAAGCCAAAGGCTGCGGGAATAAGTGCCAGCAGGGCGACGTAGCCGAGCAGCAGATAGGCAAGATCGTCGGTCTCCTTTTCGATCCGCGCCCATTCGGCGGAGGGATCGGTGAGGATCATCGGTACGCGCAAGATCGCGTGCATGGCGGATATCGCTAGGCCGCGGCACGGATCAATGCGGCGCCCTTTTCCGCGATCATCATGGTGGGGGCGTTGGTGTTGCCCGAGGTGATACTCGGCATGACCGATGCGTCGACGACGCGCAACCGTTCGAGGCCGGCGACGCGCAGCTGCTCGTCGACCACACGGAGCGGGTCGCTCGCGATTCCCATTTTCGCCGTGCCGACGGGATGGAAAATGGTCGTGCCAATGTCACCCGCGGCCTTGATTAGCGCTTGCTCATCATCGTCGCGCACGCCGGCGCCGGGCAAATACTCGGCCGGATGATAAGGCGCGAGCGCCGGCTGCGCCACGATCCGGCGGACCAAACGGATGGCGCTCGCGGCGATGCGGCGATCGTGATCGGTCGACAGATAGTTCGGCTTGATGAGGGGGGCGTCGGCGGGATTGGCCGAGCGGAGGTGTACGTATCCGCGGCTCGTTGGCTGCACATCGGCAACGCTCGCTGTGAAGGCGGGGAATTTGTGCAGCGGCTCGCCGAAGCGATCGAGCGACAACGGCTGCACATGAAATTGCAGATTCGCGCGGTCCTGGTCGGAATCAGATCGGGTAAATCCACCTAGCTGCGAAGGCGCCATGGTGAGCGGGCCGCGCCGGAACAGGACATATTCGGCGAACATGCGGGCAGGACCGAGCGGTGCATAATAACGCTCGTTCAGCGTGGGGATGCCGTCGACCTTGTAGATCAGCCGTAGCTGCAGATGGTCCTGGAGGTTGGCGCCGACGCCCGGCCGATCGAGCACAACGGGAATACCATGTTGCCGCAGGTGCTCGGCCGGGCCGACACCGGATAGGAGCAAGAGCTGCACCGAGCCGATCGATCCGGCCGCCAAAACGACTTCGCCGCGGCAGCGCGCCCTTTGCGCCTTGCCATCCTTCCGCCAGCGCACCCCGACGGCGCGGCGTCCATCGAACTCGACCCCTTCGGCCAGACAGCCTGTTTCGAGCCGGAGATTGCTCCGGTGAAGCGCGGGCTTGAGGAACGCGGTGGCCGCCGACCATCGCCGGCCACGTTTCTGGTTCACATGAAAGGCACAGCAACCTTCGTTGTCCCCGGCATTGAAGTCGGGAATGGATTTGATGCCGGCCTGCCCGGCTGCGGCGCGGAATGCTTCGAGCACGGCCCACTGCACCCGCGGCGGTTCGACCCGCAGTTCGCCGCCGGTTGCATGCATGTCACCGTCGCCGAGGAAATGATTTTCGTGTTGCTTGAAATAGGGCAGCACGTCGTCCCACCCCCAGCCGGTCAATCCGAGTTGGCGCCAATGGTCGTAATCGGCCGCCTGGCCCCGCATGTAAATCATGGCGTTGATAGACGAGGAGCCGCCGATCACTTTGCCGCGCGGATAGTTTAGGCTGCGGCCGTTGAGGCCCTCCTCCGGTTCGGTTTTCAAGCACCAGTCCGAGCGCGGATTGCCGATGGCGAACAGATAACCGACCGGGATGTGAAACCAGATCCAATTGTCGCGCCCGCCCGCTTCGAGCACGAGCACGCGTCGCCTGGCGTCGGCGGACAGACGATTGGCCAGCAGGCAGCCGGCCGAACCGGCGCCAACGATGATGTAATCGTACTCTCCTTCGATTGCCTCTGGCCCGGCCATCTGGCGTTCCGCTTAAAAACTTGATTCCGTCGGATGATAGCACGTCGCGTGCGGTCGGTGGGCCGCAGTCGCCTTGCGACAACCCGATAGCTTGTCGGGGCTTGGCCTACGGCCTATGGTCCGATCACGACTGGCAGCGCGCTGGGCGCGCGTTGTCTGCGCCGGGAACGACGGTTCCGCTTGGCGGTCGCCTTGACCTCATGATCCGCGTCGCGGGACGCACCGCGTGTGCGCGGAAAAGCCATTGGAGAATCGCCGTGCTGCTAGGAAAATCTGTTTGGGCGGCCTTCGCCCTCTTGCTGGCCGTTGCGGCCCCACTTCGCCCTGCTGCGGCGCAGGACAAAACAGTCACCGTCTTTGCCGCCGCTTCGATGAAGAACGCGCTCGATGACGTCGACGCGGCGTATACCAAACAAAGCGGCGTAAAGGTCGTGGCGAGTTATGACGCCAGCTCGGCGCTGATGAAGCAGATCGAAGGTGGGGCTCCGGCCGACGTATTCGTGTCCGCCGATCTGAACTGGATGGATTACGGCTCGCAGAAGAAACTCATCAACGACGCGACTCGCGTCAATCTGCTCGGCAACAAACTGGTGCTGATTGCTCCCAAGGACTCCAAGGTCGACAACGTGACGATCGGGCCGGGCTTCGATCTCGCCAAGCTGGCCGGCGACGGGCGCGTCGCCACCGGCGACGTCAAGGCCGTCCCGGTCGGGCTCTATGCCAAGGCCGCGCTGGAGAAACTTGGCGCGTGGGCTGCCGTTGAACCGAAAATGGCCATGACCTCGAATGTCCGCGCCGCCCTCGTTCTGGTCGCGCGCGGTGAAGCGCCGCTGGGCATCGTGTATTCGACCGACGCCAAAGTCGAACCCGGCGTGAAGATTGTCGGCGTCTTTCCCGACGACACGCATCCTCCGATTATCTATCCAGTGGCCGCGACCGTGAACGCCAAAGCCGACGCCATTCCGTATTTGGCATTCCTGCGCTCGCAGGCCGCGAAGACGATATTTGAGAACTACGGCTTTGCGGTCGTGGCAAAGCCGACATCGTGAGCGTCAAGCTGCTCGTCACTGCCGGGCGTAGCCGTTCGAAGAACGCCATCGCTTCGCTCGCCTATGACCCGGTAATCAATAGTGCTGCGCCGCAGCACGTATGCGCGGGGGTCAAGCCCGCGTATGACGAATTTGTTTAACATCTCGCCCGACGAATGGACGGCGGTTGCGCTCTCGCTGCGCATCTCGATAGTTGCGACGGCGTTCGCGCTGCCGTTCGGCATCGCCATCGGCTGGCTGCTGGCGCGCAAGGAGTTCTGGGGCAAGACGCTGGTCGACGGCATCGTGCACCTGCCCCTGGTGCTGCCTCCGGTCGTTACTGGTTATCTGCTGCTCATCTGGTTCGGGCGCCGGGGACCGATCGGCGCTTTTTTGTACGAGTATTTCGGCATCGTATTCTCATTCCGTTGGACCGGCGCGGCTCTGTCCTGCGGTGTCATGGGTTTCCCGCTCATGATCCGGCCCATCAGGCTTTCGCTAGAGGCGATCGACCGCAGACTAGAAGACGCGGCCGCAACGCTCGGCGCCAAAGGCGCCATGGTGTTCCTTACCGTCACGCTGCCTCTGGCTTTGCCGGGCGTGATCGCCGGCGTGCTTTTGTGTTTTGCGCGGGCGCTCGGCGAGTTCGGTGCCACTATCACCTTTGTGTCGAATATTCCCGGCGAGACGCAGACGATTTCGGCCGCGATCTACACGCTCACCCAGGTCCCTGGAGGCGACGCTGCTGCCGGCCGGCTCGTGCTGGTCGCGATCGCCCTGTCTCTTGCCGCGCTCATCGCCTCCGAATGGTTCGCCCGGCGCGCCGCGATTCGCATTCATGGGGGCTAGCCGTGCTTGCGGTCGATGTGCAGAAGCAGCTTGGCGCGTTCAAGGTTGCCGTCCGCTTCGAGGCGGCCGGCGGCGCTACGGCGTTGTTCGGGCCTTCGGGCGCCGGCAAGACGTCGGTGATCAACATGATCGCAGGCCTGCTAAGGCCGGATCGAGGGTCGATCGCACTCGACGATACGGTGTTGTTCGACACGAAGAGCGGCATCGACATACCGCCGCACCAGCGCCGCATCGGTTATGTCTTTCAGGAAGGCCGGCTGTTCCCGCACCTGAGCGTGCGGCAGAATCTCGATTACGGACGCCGGATGAGCGGCTGCCCGCACCACGCCGGCGAGTTCGAGCGCATAGCGGGGCTGTTGGATATTGGCCATTTGCTCGACCGGCGTACGCGGGCGCTGTCCGGCGGGGAGCGTCAGCGCATCGCCGTCGGCCGAGCGTTGCTGATGCGCCCGCGCCTTTTGTTGCTTGATGAGCCGCTCGCGTCGCTCGACGCCGCACACAAGCGCGAGATACTTCCGTACCTCGTGCGCCTGCGCGACGATGCCGGAGTGCCGATCGTTTATGTCAGCCATTCAGCGGCGGAAGTGCGTCGGATTGCCACCAATGTGGTCCGGCTTGTTGATGGCCATGTCACAGCCACCGGTGGGCTTGAGCTTCTCGACGAGCCCGAGGTCGACGCGTTCGCGTGATAGCGGCTTCGCGTTCCGCGAAACCTCACGTCAATAATCGCGTGTTGTCCTGTGTGATGGCCGCGGACTATGATTCGCGATGGACATTTCTCCGCCACCGCCGACCAAACATGCGACCGCGTTGGGGGTGTTGTGCGGCGCCGGCTCGGCTTTGCTCTGGGCCTTCGGCTTTGTAGCCGCGCGGCACGGCGTTCTGATTGGAATGTCGCCGCTGGTGCTGGCTCTGCACCGCTTCGTTTGGCCAGGGTTTGCGTTGCTTCCTGTCGTAGCCGCAGGCGGCTTCGCCGATCTCGGCGGCTTGGGCTGGCGCCGCGGCATCGCGCTGACGCTGTCCGGCGGGTTGCCGCTCGCGCTGTGGAGCTATTTCGGCTACCTGTACGTACCGCTCGGCCACGGCAGTATCATTCAACCGTCGTGCGCTGCGGTCGGCGGTCTGATTCTGGCGCGGTTCGTCGTCAAGGAAGCTCTGCCGCCGCGCCGCATCGCGGGCGCCGCAATCATCGTGCTCGGCCTCGCGGTGATTGGTGCCGAGGCGTTGCGCACCATGGGCTCGCAGGGGATTCTCGGCGATCTCCTGTTTGTTGCCGCCGGATGTTCGTTTGCGGTCTTCGGCATGCTGCTGCGGTTATGGCGGCTGCCGCCGATGCACGCCGCGGCGATCACCAGTGTCTTGTCGCTCGCCGGATTGCCGATACTGTACTTCGCCTACGACAATTTTCTCGCCGCGGGATTTCTTGAGAATCTGCTGCAGGCGCTGGTGCAGGGCGTGTTTGCAGGCCCGGCCGCTATCTATCTTTTCACCCGCGCTGTGGTGCTGCTCGGAGCCGGACGGGCCGCGGTATATCCATCGCTAGTCCCGCCATTCTCGCTGCTGATCGGCTTTCTGACCCTTGGCGAGGCGCCGAGCATCCAACAGCTTGTCGGGTTGGCGATCGTGCTCGCGGGTTTCCGGCTGACTCAGACGAATTAATTTTCTGGCCCGGCGTATTTGCCCGCCGTGTGCGGGAACATCGATTTCACGATCTTGAAGCGCGATATGTCGACGGTCGCATCCATGTGCAGAAAGATTGCGGCGTCGCGAAAGATCTTTTCCACGCCGAAATCGAGCATGACGCCGTTGCCGCCGTGCAGCTCGAGTGCGTGCTGCGCCACTTTGAGGATTTCCTCGGACGCAAAGACCTTCGCCATGTTGCACAGGGTGTCGGCGTCGGGGGCGTTCTCGTCTACGGCGCGCGAGGCGCGTGCAAGCAAGGCGCGCACCGCCTCGATCCGCGTGGCCATATCGGCGAGCCGCAGCGCCACCGCCTGATGCTTGATCAGAATGCGCCCGCCCTGCACGTAGTTCTGTACGTAATCTGACGTGACTTCGAAGGCGCGCACGCCGACGCCGAGATTCTTCGCCGCTTGAATGATTTTTCCCGGCCGGAAATAGACCGCGGCCTTGCCCAACGCGTCACCTTCCACCAGAAGATGATCCGCCGGTACGTGCATGTCCTCGAACACCAGCTCGCCGTTGTTCATGAAGCGGCAGCCGACGGTCTCGTTGCAGCGCGCGATGGTAAGCCCGGGCGTGTCGCGCGGCACCAGAAAACTTGACGTGCCTTGCAGCATGCCGACCTGCGGATTCGTGTTGGCGTAGACTACAAATAGGCCGGCGTCGTAGCCGTTGGAGTTGAATTGCTTGCGGCCGTTGACGATCCATTCTCCGTTCTTCTTTACCGCGCGCGTCTGCATTGCGGCTTCGGGCACGTTGTAGGGCAGCCAGCGGTCGGAGGCACCGCGCGGTTCGGTGAGGCAATGGGCGAGCAGAAACTGCGGATCGTCAATGAGCCGCTTGAACCATTTCTCCTGCAGGTGGCGCGGCGCGAGATTGCGCAGCAGCACCGAGACTTTCCAGTTCTGCACAAGCTTGTCGGCAAGACCTGAATCGCCGCGCGCGATTTCCTCGGCGATGAGTGCGAATGTCTGTACCTCGCTCGCCCGGTCGAGCTCGATGCCACCGAATTCCTCCGGCACGCCGAGGGTTCGGATGCCGACTTTTTCCGCGCCTTGAAGGATTTCCGGCGGCAACCGGTCTTCCGGCGCCATCACCCATTCGCGCTGCCAATTGCTGCGGATGAAAGGGATGACGACGTCATCGACGAAGTCGCGGCAGCTCTGCCGCATCAGCGTTTGTTCTTCGGAGAGACCGGTGGACATTGAAGTATCCTCTCGTCATGCCCGGCTTCATGCCGGGCATCCAAGTCTTTGGCGGAACGGAGCGTAAAGACGTGGATGGCCGGGACAAGCCCGGCCATGACGAAGAAGCAAGCGAGAAATCAGGCCGCCTTGCGGTTCGTCAAAAAGTCGCCCATGCGGTCGAGCGCCTTGAGGATGTTCTCGGTGGAATTGGCGTACGACACGCGCATATAGCCTTCGCCGAGGATGCCGAAGTCCGGCCCGCCGATCAGCGCTACGCCGGCATCGTCGAGCAATGCGTTGGCGAGCGGCTTTGCCTTCCAGCCCGTTCGCTTGACATTAGGGAAGGCGTAGAACGCGCCTTTGGGCGTAGCGCAGGAGATGCCCGGAAGTTTGTTCAATCCCGCGACCACGATTTTGCGCCGCCGGTCGAACTCGGCGACCATTTTGGCCGGCTCGTCCTGCGGCCCGGTCAGCGCGGCGAGGCCGGCATATTGGGTCGGCGCATTGACGCACGAATAGAGGTTCACCGCGAGTTTGCGGGCGTAGTCGTAAAGCTTGCCGGGCCACACCGCGTAACCGAGCCGCCAGCCGGTCATGGCGTAAGTCTTCGACCAGCCATTGAGCAAAATCAGCCGGTCGCGGATCGACGGATACGACAACAGACAGACATGGCTCTCGTCGTCGTAGACCATGTGGTCGTAGATCTCGTCGGACATCACGGCGACGTCGGGAAACTTTTCCAATCCGGCGACGAGCTTGTCGACCTCCGCCTTCGGCGTCACGCCGCCGGTTGGATTGGCCGGCGAATTGAGAATGAGCAGCCGCGTTTGCGGCGTAATGAGCTTGAGTGTTTCTTCGGCCGAGAAGGCGAAGCCGTTCTCCTCGCGGACCGGCACCGGGATCGGCCGCGCACAGCTGTATTCGATCATCGAGCGATAAATCGGGAAGCCGGGATCGGGATAGAGAATGTCGGCGCCCGGTTCGCCGAACATCAGCACCGCCATGTACATGGTCGGCTTGCCGCCCGGCATGATCATTACTTCGTCCGGCGAAACCTTGACCTTGAAGCGCTTGCCCAAGTCCGCGGCGACAGCTTCGCGCAGCGGCAGGATACCAACCGCAGGCGTATAGCCATGGTGACCGTCTCGCAGCGCCTTCACGGCCGCCTCAACAATGAAATCCGGGGTGCGGAAATCGGGCTGGCCGATGCCGAGATTGATGATGTCCCGGCCTTGCGCCGCAAGTTGGGTGGCGCGCGCCAGCACCGCGAAGGCGTTCTCTTCGCCGATGCGATCAAAGGCGGCGACAGTCTTCAGCATGGCGTTCCCCCGGCGGTCGATAACCGGGCGGCAGTTCAACCTAATCGCTGGTCAAATGCAAACGTCAGGCGCTTCGCCGCGTGCTGGGCTTGCCAAAAGCAAGAAGCCCCGGACACGTCCGGGGCTCCCTTAACACGCCGTTGAAAGCGTGACTTGGGCTTAGTAGTCGCCAGGATTGCCTTGCTCCGCGCCGAACTCGCCCTGCTGCGCAGCGCTGGAGGTCGAACGCTGTATCTGTGTTTCCTGGTTCGAAACGTGCCGACGTGCGTTCTGCGCAAACGCAGGGGTTGCCAGGAGCGCGATGCCCAGCGCCGACAAAATCAGCTTCGTGTTGATCGACTTCATTTTTGCATTTCCTTCTCTTAAACAGTAGCGCCCCACGCCGCGAAACCTATCGATGATTTGGCGCTGCACAAGACCTGCGCCAGTCAACGCAGAGTCACAAAAAAGTTATGGAATTCAGCCAATTAACGGGAATTTTATGGTCAGATTTATGCCGTCATGTTGCGCCGCAATAGACGCAAATTGGGCGCTCACAGTTGGTATCGAGGCGTTCTTCCCGGCGAATAGAGAGAAGCCACGCGGAAGTTGCCGCACGGATATTCCATGCCCCGTTACGTGTCTGGTTCCAAGCGAGTCGCGTTGGCGTTAAATCGCCATATCTGCCCATTGCGCACACCGCATTGCAGAAGCACGTTGTGCGAATGACGAGGAAAAAACTACGGGAGCGAACATGGCGAAGATTAACAATTCGAAAGGTTCGAAGCCGCGTCAGTTGCGCTCGCAATTGTGGTTCGACAACCCGGACAATCCTGGAATGAC
>JASHVC010000703.1 GCA_030039655.1 Xanthobacteraceae bacterium
CGATCGGTCTGCCCGTGCACGACCCGAACGTGCGCGTAATCCACGCCGAGTGCATCGGCGCAAATTTGCGCCATCGCGGTTTCCATGCCCTGGCCGACCGAAGCCGAGCCGGTCACGAGTTCTACGGCGCCGCTTTCATCGACCGTCACGCGCACCCCGTCGAACGGTCCCAGGCCGCTTTTTTCCACGAACATGGCGACGCCCACGCCGACCGTTTCGCCAGCGGCACGCCGGCGCTTTATGGTTTCGCGCAGCATCGGCCACTTGGCCGCCCCGAGGGCTTTGTCGAGAAGCCCCGCATAATCACCGGAATCGTAGGTCAACTCAGTGCCGAGCGCGCCAAGGGTGCGCTCGTATGGCATCTCGCTCGCGGCGATGAGGTTGCGGCGGCGAATTTCGATGGGATCGACATTGAGTCGCCCCGCGATGGCGTCCATCAAACGCTCGCGCACGAATGTGCTCTCGTAGCGTCCCGGTGCGCGGTAAGTGCCGCCCGGCGTTTTGTTGGTCAGGCGGATGCGCCCGACCATGCGGTAGGCGCCAAGCCGATAAGGACCGGGCAGCATGGCGGCCGAGAGATCGGGGACCGTCGCCGCGTGGGTGCGCACATAGGCGCCCTGATCGTGAAAGAACTCGCCATCGATGGCGAGCAGACGGCCTTGCGCATCCACTCCGGCGTGCACGTGAAAATGTTGCTGCCGCGAGTGATTGGCGGCGAGCAGGTGCTCGCGGCGGTCTTCGATCCACTTCACCGGGCGTTTCAACCGCAGCGCGGCGACACAGACGAGAACGTCCTCGGGGTAGAGCTCGCCGCGTATGCCGAACCCGCCGCCGACATGGCCTTCATGCAGGTGCACGGAGGAGGGCGAGCGGCCAAGCATGCGCGCAAGGGTGTCGCGGTTCCAATGCAGCACCTTGGCGACGCCATGGAGCTCGAGGATGCCGCGCGCTTCCCGGGCGATGGCGCCGCGCGTCTCCATGGGCACGCCGCTGTGACGGCCGATGGCGAGATCGAGTGCGACGATTGTGTGCGCGGATGCCAAGGCCGCATCGACATCGCCGAAGTTCTTGCGCACCAGGGCCACTTCGGTTGAGTAGTTTTCATCGAACGCGGCTGGCGGCGCATCGGCCTCAAGCAGCGCAGGCAGCTCTTCGACGTCGACCGACACGAGGTCGGCGGCATCCTCGGCGAGATACGGGTCGGTCGCGAACACCACGGCAACAGGTTCGCCCACATAGCGCACTTCGTCCTTTGCCAGGATCGGCTGGCGAAACGGATCGAGTCCTTCGATGCGCGTGAGGCGGAAACCGATCGGCGGAATGTCAGCGACGTCGGCCGCTGTCCACACCGCGGCTACGCCGGGCGCTTCTTTCGCCGCGTTCGTGTCGATCGACACGATGCGCCCATGGGCGTGCGCGGAGCGAACCACGCGCATGTGCAGTTGATGAGCAAACGAAACATCGGCGGCGAACAAGCCGCGGCCAGTGACCAGCGGTGGATCTTCGAGCCGCGGGACCGAGCGACCGACGAAGGCCATGGCTCAGGTCGCTCCTTGTGAACGCGTCATGCCGTCTGTCCGCTCGCCGCTATCCCGTCCAAATGGTGCGTCTCGTTGACGCGCAGGATACAAATTTTCTCACCGCCGATGTCGATTTCGTTGAGGCAACATGGGCTTTGCGCGACACGCCAATAGGCTGATAGCGGCAGATCGAGGAATTGCAGCAGCAGCGCGCGATTCACGCTGTCATGGCCGACGAGCACGATTGAGTCGCTGGGATGCCGCGCCAGCACAAACCGCAACGCGTTGGCGCTGCGCGCCGCAAGGTCCTGCAGCGACTCGCCGTTGGGAAAGCGGACCAGATGTGGCGTCGCGAACCAGGCCGCAAATAAGGCGGGATTGTCTTTTTTGGCGTCCTCGAAAGTCTTGAACTGCCACGCGCCGTAGTCGATGTCGTTTAGATCGTCGCAGATTTCGGCACCGATGCCGCAGGCCTTGGCGATGGCGGCGCCGGTCTCCACGCAGCGCCCCATGGGGCTCGTATAAATTTTGCTGGGGCGCCACCCGCCATCTGCAATGCGGCGCGCCACGGCCGCAGCTTCGGCACGGCCACGCCCGGTCAGAGCAAGCGGTTCGCGGCCGCGGAAACGCTCCGGATGGATTCCATCCACATGGCCGTGGCGCGTCAGCAGGATCTTCGTCATATGCGGCGCAGCGGTAATGTCCATGCCAGCAGGGTGCCGATGCCGGTAAATGCCGCAATGGTAAGGAAGGCGGCGCGGAAAGCGTCGCCGATTTCAGCTTGCACGATGGCCTGACGCGCCGGCGCCAGTTTCGCAATCGCATCCGGCCCCTGCTCGATGATGGTGCCGAACATGCTTGCAGTTTCGCGATCGCCTGCAGCCAGAATTGCGAACAATATTGCAGCGACCAGCGCCGTACCGAACGCCGCTCCAACCGAGCGGGAAAACTGTACCATAGCGGCGCCGGTGCCCAGGCGCCGCGGCCCCGCCACCGCCTGCACCGTGAGCTGCACCACCCCCATGACTGTGCCCATGCACAGCGCAATGGCGCACCACGCCCAGGGCAGTTCGTGCACACTCAGGTGTGGAGTCCAGAAGGCGAGCGCCAGCAGTCCCAGCGTTGCGGCAATCAACCCGTACGACGGGAAGATGGCCGTCCATCCGGTTCGGGTCACGAGCTGGCCGGTAATCAACGAACCAACGCCGATGCCAAAAGTGAGAGGCAGGAGCATAAGGCCGGTCTCGGCCGGCGACGCGCCGCGGACCGCGCGCAGATAAATCGGCAGGAACGTGATCAGCGAAACCAGCGCTGCGCCGTGGCATGCCGCTAAACCGTCGCTGCGCCAGATCGACGGTTCTCTGAACAGGCGGGGCGGAATGAGCGGCGACGTGCTGTGCCGCTCCTGCCAGATCAATGCGAC
>JASHVC010000704.1 GCA_030039655.1 Xanthobacteraceae bacterium
CTGCTCGATTCTCTCCTGATCGGACGCCTTGACGTGTTTGCGAGCGCGGTCACGCATTTGATTCTTCCGGCGCTGGCGCTCGGCCTCGCGTTTTCACCGGCGATCATGCGCGTGCTGCGTTCGAGTTTGTTCGATGTCTATCACGAGGATTACATCCAGCAGGCGCGGCTGCGCGGCCTTTCCGAACGGCAAATCCTACTCGGCCACGCGTTCAAGAATGCATCGCTGCCAACGCTCACGCTCGCCGGCGTCCAGTTCGGCATCCTGTTCAGCGGCACGCTGCTGGTCGAGGTGGTCTATTCGTATCCCGGCATGGGCAACCTGATGGTCGATGCGGTGCGCAACGCCGATCTGCCACTGATTCAGGCCATAGGGCTCACCTATTGTGTGGTCGTGCTCATCATCAATACGATGGTGGACAGCCTCTACGTCGTACTTAATCCGAAATTGCGGGTGCGCTGATGCCCGATGCGATCGCCCGATCGCTGCACTCGCCAAGGGTCCTGGTCGCGCTCGGTATGGCGCTCTGCATCGCCGTCTGCGCGCTCTTCGCCGACGTCTTGGCGCCGCACGACCCTGCCGAACAAAATCTGCTCGCGATCCTGGCGCCGCCCGCATGGGTGCGCGGTGGCGATCCGAGCTTTCTCCTCGGCACCGACAGCCTTGGTCGCGATGTGCTGTCACGCCTGATCTACGGCGCGCGCACCGCGATGATCGTGGCGTTCTGCGCGTCGATCGGCGCCGCGATCATCGGCACCATCCTGGCGCACGTCGCCGGCTATTTCGGTGGCGTGGTCGATTGGATCATCGGCCGCCTGGTCGATGTGTGGATGTCGTTTCCGCCGGTGATCCTGTCGCTGATCCTCATGGTGGGCCTTGGCGTCGGCCTCGACCGAGTCATTCTCGCCATCGTGCTCGTCGACTGGACGCGATTCTGCCGCGTGCTGCGCAGCGAGGTGCTGATCGTGACCCGCCACGATTATGTGGCGGCGGCGCGGCTCTTGGGCTTTACCCATTGGCAGACCATCGTCCGCGAGGTGTTTCCCGCGACACTGCCGCTCCTCATCACCCTCGTCAGCCTGGAAATGGCGATCGCGGTTGTGGTCGAAGCGATCCTGTCCTTTGTCGGGCTCGGCGTCGGCGCCAATGAGGTGGCGTGGGGCCAGATGATCGCGGACGCGCGCCAATACGTTTATCAATCACCGTGGAATTTGCTGCTGCCGATGCTTTGCATCTTCCTGACAGTCGCCGGGTTCAATCTGCTCGGCGATGGACTACGCCGCACGCTCGACGTGCGGCTGGCAGAGACTGGACGCTAAGATGCTCGCGCTGGAGGCCCGCGATCTGACCCTCAGCGCCCGCATCGACGGCGCCGCCGTTCCCGCGATCCGCTCGCTGTCGTTCGCCCTGCAGCCGGGAAAAATTCTAGGCCTCGTCGGCGAATCCGGCGCCGGAAAAACCATGATCGGGCGCGCCATTGCACAACTGCTTCCGCCTGGCTTCGCGGTGACCGGCGGATCGCTGCTGTTTGAAGAGGAAGATCTCGTGCGCATGGCGCCAGCGCGACGCCGCGCTTTGCTCGGCCGCGCCATTGCCTTCATCCCGCAAGCACCCATGACGGCGCTCAATCCGGTGCAGACCATCGGCGTGCAATTCGACGAACACCTTGCGCGGCTTGGGCAGCGCAGCCGCAAGGAGCGGCGGGCGCACGCGCTGGCCATGCTGGAAGCCGCAAGGCTGCCGCACGCCCGCGAATTGCTGGCGCAATATCCCCATCAACTTTCCGGTGGGATGTGCCAGCGCGTGCTGATCGCGCTGGCTTTTTCAAGTAATCCGCGCCTGGTCGTCGCGGACGAACCGACGACCGCGCTCGATGTAACCATGCACCCGCAGATTTTGCGGCTGATCGCCGATATGCAGCGTCAGCACGGCACTGCGGTCGTTTTCATCACCCACGATCTGCGCTTGGCCGCGCAACTCTGCGACGACGTGCTCGTGATGTATGCGGGCCGCGCGGTGGAAAGCGGCCCGGCGCGCGCCGTGCTGTCGACGCCTGCGCATCCCTATACGCGCTGTCTGCAGCTCGCCAATCCGCCGATGAGCGCGGAACGGCGCGCCCTATACGTGATGCCAGACCAGATGCCGAGCTTGCGGCAGCTGCAGACCATAGCCGGCTGCCATTTCACGCCACGATGTCCGCTTGCAGTCGAGGAATGCCGCGGCAACGAGCCGCCGAATGTGGCGATCGCCACCGGCCATAATGCTGCGTGTTTCCGCGCCAACGCCACGCCGAGCATACTAGCGGTGCAGCAAAGAGCCGCCGCGCAGCAGGTCTCCGAGCACGGCGTCCTTCAGGTCGAAAGACTCGCCAAACACTATCAGATTGGCGGCGGCCTCTTTAACAACGGGCGCACTATTGCGGCCGTGAAGGATGCTTCGTTCAACGTCGCCGAGAACGAATTCGTCGGCCTTGTCGGCGAGAGCGGCAGCGGCAAGAGCACCATCGCCAAAATGCTGGTCGGCCTTGAACAGCCTTCGGCGGGCAGAATTTTGTTCAACGGCGAAGACGTCACTGACCAATCGCTGCGCGGTAGCGCGCTGCGTGCCGCAAGCCTGCAGATGGTGTTCCAAGATCCGCAATCGGCCCTGAACCCACGCCGCCGCGTTGCCAGCATCGTCACCCAGGCGATGGAAGCCGGCAGCCGTTACGCGCGATGGGACGAGCGGCTCAAGCGAACCCAAGAGCTGCTGGCAGAGGTGGGCATGGCGGCGGATTTTGCATCGCGACTGCCCGGCCAATTGTCGGGCGGGCAGCGGCAGCGCATCAACATTGCGCGTGCGCTTTGCAACATTCCGAAGGTTCTCGTTGCCGATGAAATCGTCTCGGGCCTCGATGTGTCAATTCAAGCGCAGCTCCTGAATCTGCTGGCGCGGCTGCGGGACGAACTCGGCTTTGCCATGCTGTTTATTTCCCACGACCTCTCCGTGGTGCGGCATCTGTGCAGCCGGGTGCTGGTGATGTATCGCGGCGAAATCGTCGAGCAGGGGCCGACCGAGAAGGTCTTCGCCGATCCGCAGCATCCGCATACGCAGGCGCTGCTATCTTCGGTGCCACCGGACGAGCCCGAAGCAGCGTGGTCGATGCTACAAGCCGCGGAAAATTAGAGACTGAGACTCAACCATGACTCAGAAATTCCTCAAGCGCTTGCGGCGACGGCAGGGCAAAGCCCGACTGCGGGTGGCGGCTTATGATCGGCAATCCGAGGCGCTTTAACTTCACCGCCATCTCGGCCGCTTTGATCACCACAGTGACGCCGTTGAGAATCGGGGCGCCGTCAACGTTGGCGCCCGGATCGTTGCCGAACAGCATCATCGGAATGCCGCCGGTCGGCACGATGATATCGGCGCCCACGTCGATCAGGCGCCGCGCCTCGCTCGCGAAGACGGTCCACAGCTCCGTCTTTTTGGCCGGCGAAGCGAACGCCTCCATGTAGTCCGGGATGCTGGCGTTGATAGCGCGAATGCCGGCGATGCGCTGTTGCAACCCGTAGCGATAAATCTGCTCGGCGTGGGTCGGAATGAAAGCGGGATTGATCGCAAGCAAGCCGAGCTTGCGGGCCATCGTGCAGGCGTGCAGCAGGGTCGCTTCGCCGAGGCCAAGGACGGGTATATTCACCGATGCCCGCGCGTCGTAGAGTCCGACGTCCTGAAAATGGTTCATGAAGAAGACGTCGTAGTTCTCGCGCTCAGCGTGGATGGCGCCGCGGACGACCGCGCGCGAAAAGCGGAATTCGGAGAGCGCGTGCACGGTCGTGACCGAGGGCGTCATGGTCTTGAATTCCAGCTTGAAATCGGGATCGGTGCAGGCCTGCATGTGGGGCAGCAGCGCCGCCAGGTAATTGCGGTGGCCGACCTGATCGGTGGCGCCCTGCGCCCAGATGCGAAATGTCTTCGTTGTGGTCAATTGGCCCTCCCGCAGCCTTCGCATACCGCTTCGTGCTATGGCTCGACCTTATTCTATCCGTGCGGCCGACACGAGGAGATCGGGCGTAGCGTCGCCGAGGACAGAACAAATGAGCACGTGTCTTTTCCTGAGCTTCCGATCTGCCGGCGCCCTTTCGGCCGGCGAGTTGAACAAGCTCGACGGCGTACTGCGGGCAACGCCCCGGCTGCAGAAAGCGCTCGTTCACACCTCGTCCAGCGCCGAGGACCCTTACGTCAAGGACGGGCCATCGCCTTCGCTGGTGCTGCAGCTTTACTTCGACCAACTGCCAGAGCTTGAGGCAGCGCTGTCGCGCAGCAGCCCTCTCGGTGCGCTCGCCTCGCGCGACGAATTTCCAACCCTGTCCCAGGCCGAAATCAGCCAGCAAGCCATGCTGGTTCGCCCGTTCGCCGTGCCCGAACCGAAGTTCGAAACGCCGCCGGGCGAGCCCTATTGCACTTATCTCGTGTCCTACGAGGGCGAGGCCGAAGATTTGAACGCATGGCACGCCCATTACCTGGAGAACCACACCAGGCACATGGCGATGTTTCCCAAGATACGCGAGCTTGAAGTCTACACGCGGCTTGACTGGGTCAGCCGCGCTCCGTGGCGGCGCGCGCATTTTATGCAGCGGAACAAGGTGGCGTTCGATAGTCCCGATGTGCTGCAACAGGCGCTGCATTCGCCGGTGCGCCACGAGATGCGCGCGGACTATCGAACTTTTCCACCCTTCACCGGCCCGAACAACCACTACGCCATGGCGACGCGCGCCGTGAAGCCGCGATGACGCGCCGGGCTTGAAACCCGAGCCGGTATTGCGCGTCGCCGCTGCATAGTGTCACAACGAGCCATCCAGGTTGTTTGTTGGGGGAGCGAACATGGCCGAGCCGTCCCGTCCCGCGCGTGTTTGGTACCAGAGCTTCGTTCATCCGATCGAGCAAGCGCCCTACATCGAGCGGCTACAAGCATTTCTCGACAAGGCCGCCAGTCCCGGCGTCAAGTTTGAAGTGCATGGCCTCGATCCGCCGGACCGGCATTTTCATGCGCTGACCGAATTCCGCTGCGCCGCGCAGACCATTCGCAATGCGCTCGAAGCGGAACGCAACGGCTACGACGCATTCGTCATCGGCCATTTCCAGGAGCCGGGCCTTCTTGAAATTCGCAGCGCGGTGGACATCCCCGTTGTGGGCCTCGGCGAAGCAAGCATGCTGGCGGCGCTCAGCATGGGTGGATGGTTGGGCCTTGTGACAATCGATCCAAGTTTCATCGACTGGCATGAGCGGCAGGTGCGCGCCCATTGCCTCGACCGGCGCGTAATCGGCGTGCGCGCCGTACATATGGACCTGCCGAGCTTCATGCGCGCGTTTACGGACGAGGACAGCTACGCGAGGGTGCGCGCCGATTTTATCGAGCAGGTTCGCCCGCTCGTTGCCCGCGGCGCCGAGGTGATCCTTCCGGCCGGCGGCTTGCCCATGCTGCTGTTCTCCCGTGAGCGCCCCTTCATCATCGACCGCGCGCTCGTGCTCAACGGCATCGCGGTGGCGGTCAAAGCTGCGGAGATGGCGCTGGCGCTGCGCGACCTGACGGGCGCGGTGGTCAGCCGGCGCGGCACTTACGCCAAAGCATCGGACGCCTGCGTTGCCGAGTACCTGAGCGCACGGTGGTGAACTAGCGAATCTTAAAGACGAGCTTGCCGCGGAAATGGCGCGCCTGGCTCAGGCGATGAGCTTCAGCGGCTTGCGACAACTGGTAGAGCTTGACCTCAGGCGGACGGATCGCTCCCGCGTCGTACAACTGGGCGATGCGGTCCATGGCCTTGCGCGAGCGCGGCACTGGCGGCCGCAGCGCCGTGACGTCGCCGCGGTCGGGCTTCGGCGCCTGGGCGCCCGAGGCGATGAAGGCGGCACGGCCGCCAGTCTTGAGCACCGCGAAGGATTTCTGCGCCACCTCGCCTCCGACGGTGTCGAAGACGGCGTCACAGCCCTTCACGACCGTGGTGAAGTCCTGCGCGTTATAGTCGATGACCTGGTCAGCGCCGAGACCGCGGACATAGTCGACGTTCGCCGCGCTGGTCGTGGTGATGACGTGAGCGCCAAGGTACTTGGCGAACTGAATGGCGAAGCCGGCAACACCGCCTGCGCCGCCTTGAATGAGGATCGTTTCACCGCGCTGCAGCTTCAGCGTTCCCTCAATCGAATCAATGGCCGTGAGACCGGTCAGCGCCAGGGCGGCGGCGTTCACGTGGGAGAGCCGCTCCGGTTTCTTACCGACAACTGCGGCCCCGATGGCGACCTTCTCAGCGTACATGCCTTCCCTGCCTGGCTCCAAAACGCCGAACACCGCGTCACCGACCTTCAGATCGGTCACCCCCGAACCGAGCGCACTGATGATCCCCGAAAAATCGCGCCCTGGAATTTGTGGAAATTTTACATCGGCATGGCGCGCATATTCGCCGGCGCGGAACTTCCAATCGGCGGCGTTGACGCTGGCCGCAAACTCATCAACCAGCACTTGGCCCGGACCCGCAACAGGATCAGGCACATCGCCGTACTGCAAAACTTCCGGTCCGCCAAATTTATCGAAATACGCAGCTTTCATCGGAATTCTCGCTTTGCATTCACGGGCGGATCGATCCGCCCTCGGAGGATAAACAACGACACGAGGCTCAAGAGCGCCGTCGCCATGATGTAATAGCTCGGCGCTAGATTCGAGCCGGTGAAATCGACGAGCGATTGCGCGAAAAACGGCGCGAAACCGCCAAAGATCGTCACCGCCACATTATAGCTGAGCGACAGCCCGCTGACTCGCGTCGCGGCTGGAAAGATTTTGGCCATGAACGAGGGTAGCGCACCGCTGTAGCAGGACTTCAGCAGCGCCATCCAGCAGACGACGCCGATGAGGACGGAAAGCGATCCCTGCTGCACCAGCAACGCGAAGGCCGGATAAGCAGTCAAGAAGAACAATGCTGCGGCGGCGATCATGATGCGAATCTGGCCCATCCTGTCGACCCAGATGCCGACGAGCGGTACGGCCAAAACCTGCAAAGCGGCGGCGCTCGCCGCGGCCTCGTAACTGAGATATTGCGGCAGGTGCAGCTCGTGGATCGCGTAGGTCGGCATATAGAGCAGCATGTATTGCGAGCTGGTGGAGATGATGACCGCGCCGATGACGAGCAGAAGCCGGTCCCACTGCGTCTCCAGCAATTGGCGCATCGGCGCGCGCGGCGGCGCGGCAGCGTTGAATGCCGGCGTCTCCTCCATGTTGCTGCGGATGTAATAGCCGACCGGTCCGATCAGCAGCCCGAAGGCGAACGGAATCCGCCAGCCCCAAGCCTGCAGATCATCAGCTGAAAGCGTGCCGCTCAGCAGCGCACCGAAGCCTGTG
>JASHVC010000705.1 GCA_030039655.1 Xanthobacteraceae bacterium
GGCGAGGTCACCCGCATCACCGACCAAGCCGTCAAGGCAATCGAAGCCAAAGGCCTGGTCTTCGCTCAATCCATGATGGACAACAGCGAAGAGATCGCTCGGCTGATCAATAACGCAAGCGAGACCGCAACCTCGGCCGTCACTCGCACCCTGGGCCAATTCCAGGAAGGCACGCAGGGCGTCGCCGACGCCGCGAAGGAGAACATCGCGCGCACGCTCGAGGATCTGCACGGCGCGACGAGGGCCGTGATTGACGAGTCGAAAAAGACCGCCGCCGCGACCGTGGCCGACCTGATGGAGACGCACAGCATGCTGCGCTCCGATTCCACGGCGCTGTTCGAGCGGCTGCGCGAGGCCAATATCCTGCTGCAGGAAGTGCTCAGCGGCTCGCACGAGAACATGAACGCCATCGAGCACACCATGGTGTCCCGCGTTTCCGAGTTTGTCGCCGCCATGAACGATCTCGACAAACGGACCGGCGCGGCCACGGCTGCGGTAGAAGAGCATCTTGGCACTTTCAACACTTCGACCGTGAAAGTGCTGCACGATCTTGGCGACCTCTCCGCGCAATTTAGCGCCCACGGCCACTCGCTGGCAGAAGCAGTCGAGCTTCTGGAGCAGAGCGGCCGCCGCACCGAGGAATCCGTAGCGACCCGGCATGCCACCATCGAGTCGCTGGTTACGACCCTTGACGCGCGCACCGACGAGTTCGAGCACCGTTTGCGCCGCTTCTCCGGCCTGCTCGACGAGTCTCTCGAGTCGGCAACCGCCCGCGCCCGGGAAATTGCCGACATCGTCGCGGCGACGAGCAACGACAACGTGCACACGATTGAGCAACAGCTCGACGCTGTCCGCAACGCCGCGGATGAACAGCGTAAACGTACAAGTGAGACGCTCAACTCGACCTACCGGGAGACCGCGGGCGAGGTGGACGCCATGTTCAACCAATCCGCCCAGCGCTTCACCGAGGTCATTCAGGGCATGAAGCAGATGGCGGCGGAGATGCAGCGGGAGCTGGAATCCACACGCGCCGAACTCCGCCGCGGCCTGTTCGAACTTCCGCAGGAAACCGCCGAAAGCACGGCGCAGATGCGCCGCGTGATTGTCGACCAGATCGAAGCCTTGGCCGAGCTCAACCGCATCGTCGCCCGGCACGGCCGTGCGCTTGATGCGGCGGAGCCGACGCGGCGCGAGTTTGAGCCGGCCTTCGCCACCGCCGGCCGCGTTCAGCAGCGGCCGGCGCGGCCTGATGCCGGCCCCGGGCGTCCTCCCGTGCGCGACATCACCGGCGCTCCGACGCGCCGGCCCGATGCGCCGCCCCTGAGTCCAATCCCTGGCGGCAAGGATGGTAACGGTCGCGGCGGCTGGCTCAGCGATCTGCTGACGCGCGCGTCGCGCGAGGAAGCAGCGCCTGCGCCGCAGGCGCCGCCGGCTCCTCCGCCGCAACCGGCCGCTCCTGTCAATCAGCGCGCCGAACAGCGCGCGCCACGCGATGCCGTGGGCTCACTCGAGACACTCTCGGTGGACATCGCCCGCATGATCGACCCTGAGGCGACTGCGGCCCTGTGGGAGCGCTACCAGCGCGGCGAGCGCGGCTTGGGCGGCGCGCGGCTTTACAATGCGCAAGGCCAAAGGGCGTTTGAGGAGATCCGCAACAAATATCGCACCGATCCGGAGTTCCAGCAGACCGTGGATCATTATATTCGCGAATTCGAGCGGGTGCTTGGCGAAGCGTCGCGCGGCGAGCGCGGCGCCGCGGCGGCGCGCAATTATCTGA
This sequence comes from Xanthobacteraceae bacterium, assembly GCA_030039655.1. The sequence continues at coordinate 1,778 of JASHVC010000705.1, forward strand.
CCTCGGACGTCGGCAAGGTTTATACCATGCTGGCGCACGCGGCCGGACGGTTCGACCAATAAACTCAAGTACCGCAGGCGGCGCCGCTGGATTTCTCTCGCCCTTCCCGCGCGTGATTGTGATAGCCGCGCCAAACCACGACGCCTTGCTCACGACCGCATGGCGGCGCTACCGTTACGACTATGGAGGCACCACTTTCCCTCCCTACTGCCGCTGACGTCGACGAGGCTGCGCGCCGGCTCGACGGCGTAGCGCTGCGCACGCCGCTTTTGACGTCGGCTGCGCTCGACGCCATGACGGGCGGTCGCGTCTTTCTCAAAGCCGAAACACTGCAGCGCACCGGCTCGTTCAAGTTCCGTGGCGCCTACAACAGACTGGCGGCGATCCCGCTCGAACGCCGCGCAGGCGGCGTTGTCGCATTTTCTTCCGGCAACCATGCACAAGGCGTGGCGGCGGCGGCCCGGCTGCTCGGCATGCCGTGCGTGATCGTCATGCCCAGCGACGCGCCACGCGCCAAGCGCGAGCGCACAGCGGCGCTCGGCGCCGAGATCGTACTATACGATCGTGCGCGCGAAGATCGCGAAGCAATTGCCGAGGCGATTGCGAAAGATCGCGGCGCCACGCTGGTCCCACCTTATGATGACGCGCTGATCATTGCCGGTCAGGGCACCGCCGGCCGCGAGATCGTCGACGATCTGAATGCGCTGGGGCTCACGCCCGACGTAGTGGTGGTCACCGCCTCGGGCGGCGGGCTCACCGCCGGCATCGCTCTCGCGGTCAAGGCGCGGGTACCAACGGCTGCCGTCTACACCGCCGAGCCGCAAGGTTTCGACGATCATGCGCGCTCGTTTCGCAGCGGGCAGCGCGAGCAAAACGCCGCCCTCACCGGCACCATTTGCGACGCGCTGATGGCGCGCATGCCGGGCAAGCTCACATTCGCCATCAATCGCTCGCTGGTGGGCGCCGGCGTGGTGGCGAGCGATGAGGAAGTCGCCGCCGCGGTTGCCTTTGCTTTCGCCGAGCTGAAGCTCGTGGTGGAACCCGGCGGCGCCGTCGCGCTCGCCGCTTTGATGACGCGCAAGATCGACATTACGGGCAAGATCGCCGTCGCGGTGCTTTCCGGCGGCAATGTCGATCCGGAACTTTTTTCTCGGTTGGTTGCGTAGGCAGGGCGCGCGTTGGCCGACTGCCATTAACAATCTGCCCCCGCAAAACCGCGAAGAACAAAACAATGTCTCAAAACAGTCTCCGCTATGATCCCTGCTACGCAGGAACCGACGGGACAAAATTTACGCACCCGAGCCCGGGATAAAGCAAC
>JASHVC010000706.1 GCA_030039655.1 Xanthobacteraceae bacterium
GCCGACCGAATAGCCTCGTCCTGCTCACAAGCGAGTGACGACGGGAACTGCCGTCATTCGGCATTCGCAATCGCCCATTGCCGTTACCCACCTTTCCCTTGACAAGCCCGCCTGCCAAAGTCGCGCCCCGCGAATGCCGAGGAGCCTCGACTGATGTCCACCCGTATCGAATTGACGCTGGCGTGCGGCGATTACGAGATCATGCGCGCGCTCAAGGAGGGGACGGTCAAGCCCGACGGCATCGATTTGAAAGTGGTCACCGCGATGGACTCACCCACGCGGCACTGGCGCTTCCTGCGCGGCCACGAGTTCGAAGTCGCCGAAGTCTCGTCGTCATCCTACGTCGCCGCGCGCGATAACGGCCACGCGTTCCGCGCCATTCCAGTCTTTCCCCACCGCCGCTTTCGCCACGGCTTTGCTTTCGTCAACACCGGCAAGGGCATTAAGACGCCCAAGGACCTGATAGGCAAAAAAGTCGGCGTGAAGTTCTTTCTCAACAGCGCGGCGCTTTGGCTGCGCGGCATTCTCCAGCACGAATACGGCGTACCGTTCAAATCCATGGACTGGTACACCGAACTGGACGAAGACGTTGCCGAGGCGGCGTTTCCGAGCGACCTGCGGCTGAACCGCGTGGCAGCTTCGAAATCGATCATCAGCATGCTGGTGGACGGCGAACTCGATGCGGTGCTGCATCCCGACATCATCAAGCCGCTGCGGGAAAAGGACCCGCGCGTCGGCCGTCTATTTCCCAACTACAAGACTGACGAGGCCGCCTATTTCAAGAAGACCGGCATTTACCCGATCATGCACGTGATCGGCATCAAACAAGAGATCGTCGACAAATACCCCTGGGTGCCGGTGAACCTTTATCAGGCCCTCAACGAATCGAAGGCCGCCGCCATGGAGAGAATGGAGAACCCGCGTATTGCGCCGATTGTCTGGTATCGCGAGGCGTGGGAGGAGCAGGAAGAAATCTTCCAGTCGGACCCGTGGGAGTATGGTCTGACTGATCGCAACCGGCATAATCTCGAGACGCTGGTGGGCTATTCTTTCGAACAGGGATTGATCAAGCGAAAGCTTCCACTCGACGAATTGTTTCTCGACGTGTCACAGGGACGCGGACGCGGGGAGGAATTCACATTCTAGGTTTTGCGCGGCTTCGCTATGCTGTGGCAAGAATCCTGCGGAGGAAAGCAATGAGGAAATCTGTTCTTGCCGCCTTTGCGATCGGCGCACTGAGCCTAGAGAGCGGTCTTGGTACGCTGTCCGCCAAAGCTGCTGATTTCTACGCCGGCAAGACCATCAATTTCATTGTCGGGGCTGACGCCGCCGGCGGGTACGATGTGTATGCGCGGGCGATTGCCAAGCATCTGGCCCATTTCATTCCCGGAACGCCCACCATTGTGGTGCAAAACATGCCAGGAGCGGGCAGCGGCAAAGCGGCAGCGTACATCTATGCGGTTGCGCCGAGAGACGGCACCACCATCGCCGCGTTGTTCCCCGGCGTCATCATCGATCCTTTAGTGCAAAAACGAGCCGCGGCCCAATTCGACGCGACCAAGATCACTTATCTGGCGAGCGCCGATAGCGATCCGCGCGTGTGCGTGACCGGACCGTCCTCGAAGATCAAGACATTTGAGCAGACCTTGACGGAGAAGACCGTCATCGGCGCATCGCAGAGCGGCGGCTCGACCAGCGACTACGCCTACATGATCAAGAACGCGACCGGCGCGAAGTTTGACATCGTCAGCGGCTACAAGGGTACGGCCGAGATCCTGGTCTCCATCGAACGCGGCGAAGCCGAGGGCGTCTGCGGCTTGGACTGGTCAAGTTTCAAGACGCAACGGCCGCAATGGCTGCGCGACAAGACCGCCCATGTGATCATGCAGGCCGCAACCGGGCCCAATGCCGAATTGGCCGCGCTGAATACTCCTACCGTCGAATCGTTCGTCAAAAACGACTTGGATAAAAAAGCCGTGTCTCTCGTCATCAGCCAGCAGGTTTTTTCGCGGCCTTATGTGGCGCCGCCCGGGGTGCCGGCGGAACAGACAAAAATTCTGCGCGATGCCTTCACCGCGGTGCTGCACGACCCGCAATTCCTCGCCGATGCGGAGACTGCGCGTCTCAGCATCGACCCGTCATCTGCCGAGACCGTGCAGCGCACCGTCGAAAAGCTTTACAGCTCGCCGGCCGATGTGGTGCAGCGCGCTCGTGAGCTAATCGCTTCGCCTGACGTACGGAACTAACGCCTCATGTTCCTGAAGTAGGACGTCTGTTGTAATTTCGAATGGAAGCGCGCCACCGCCCCGGTCGATCGCGCACTCAAATTACCGCCACTCGATTAAGGGCGCTATCGCTATTGCGGTTCCGCCTTCTTCCGCCGCAGGCCGCGGAGAATGGCGGTAACGAGGGGTATCAGGATCGCGGGCAGCGCGGCGTCGATGGAGTTGCGCGCGGTGCCCGACAGCCAAGCGAAAGGATGTTGCAGTGTGGCGATCTCGGCGTCGATGCCGTCGAGCGCCGACTGACGCATTTCCAGAGCAGAATTCAGGTGCGGACCAGGCTTTGCCGTCAGTGCGACGGCGGCCACGATGGCCGCCACGACAAAATCGCCGAATGCCGCAGCGATGGCCGCCCACACCGGCCCCCAGGACGCCTGAAAAGCGAAAAACGCTGCCACGTTGAGCATACCCAATCCAAACACGGCGACCAATCCGGCCAAGGCAAAGAGCACCGAGCGGCGCATGGTCAGGCCTAATCGGGCCTGGGCGATCGTTCCTTCGACGCGCCAGAGATCGCGGACGTGGCGGAAGATTCGTTGCAGCACCGTGACCCCCTATCGATGAAACAGGCGTCCGATCAGGATGCCGAGTACGAGCGCGCCAAGAACGCTGGTGAGTGGATGATTGACCACGCCCTTTTCGGTCTCCTCCGCGAACGCCGAGATTTCCTGAGCTAGCGTACGCACTTGGTCCATGAGGTTGTCGGCGGCGCTCTCCACCACATCCTCTTCAGGATCGATCTTCGTTTTTCGCTCGGCACGAAGGCTCGCGATCTCGCGGCGCAGCGTTTCGATTTCGGCGCGAAGGTCGGCATCGCTCATGGCGGTCAAGCCCTTAAATCATTTCCGCTTCAGAAGCCGCGAAAGGGACCCAAGCAGTCAGCTTCACGGAGTCTATGGCGTCTTGCGCTGATAAGAAAGCTGCTCTGCTTCATCCATATCGTCGTCCGCCGGCAATTCCCGCAGCCGCAGAATGGCATGACGGATCGTGACCACCAGCGGCGTTGCCACCGCAACACTGGCAAGGCCGAACAGCACGCCAAACAACGCAAGAGCCGCCAGCGCCACCGCGGGCGGCAGGTCGAGAGTCCGCTTCTGCATCATCGGGACCATGATGTTGCCCACGGCAAAATGAATAACCGCGTAGAGTCCGAGCGTGACCCACAGCGTGAATGTCCCGAGTGGCAGCGTCAAAAGCAGAATGGGTATCGCCCCGACGACGGTGCCGAGGTAGGGAATAAATTCGAACAGGCCGGCCTGGATGCCAAGCAGCAGCGGGCTTGGCACGCCCATCGCCACCAGCATGATCCAGGTCAGTATCGCCAATAGCCCCATGGCCGCGAATTGTCCGACCAGCCAGCGGCGCAAGATCGTGGCGGTCTCATCGAGCAGCAAACCGATCCGCTGCCGCTGGCGCAATGGCAGAAGTTCAACGACACGATGTCTGTAGGTTAGTGGATCAGCGGCGACGAAAATCCCGATCAGTATGATGACGACCGCGTCGCCGATGCCGCCTATGGTCAGGCTGAATGCACCTTGGGCCTCGCCGAAAAGCTGATTAGGATTGGAAACCACGATGCGGGCGAGATCGCCAATGGTCACAGTCCCGCCTTGCTCCTTTCCGGGAATGAGACCCATCGCAACCACACTCTGCTCAAGCGATTGCAGTTGCTTATTGAGGGCCTGCACAAACTGGTCGATCTGTAGCGCAACGCTCAAACCGCTCCAGACCAGAAATCCGGCAACGGCGACCGCCAGCGTGAGGCAGACGATGGTCAGGTTCCAATGGCGGTGAATCGGCAGCAGCTTGGCCAGACCGCGCGCGCAGGCGTCAAGCAGTGCGGCGAACAGCAACCCGGCGAAGATGAGGAACAGCGTGCCCGCCGCCATCCACGCCAGAAACAGCCCCGCGCCAGCCGCAACGCCTATCAGCACTGCGTGAGTTGCCGAATAGGTTAATCCCGACGAGTCGGTGGCTTCCGTGCCCGAACGCTTCATGGCCATAAGCCGCCCCGCGGGATGCAAGACGCATCAACTCTCTTGCGGCGTCCATCTTAGCGGAGGCGCGATCCGCGCGACAACCGCAAGGGCGAGGACGGAGCGTGCACTGAAAGCGGAGGGGCGGGTCTTAGACCCGCCCCTCCGGCTGCGACGCGCGCACTAAGCCTCCGCGTCAGCGAACTGCGGCGCGGGGCCCTGAGTCTTCTCAGGCGGCTTTGCCGGCTCGAGCGCCGCGGCGACGGCTTCCTCCACGCGCTCGAGCCAAATGAACTCCATCTGCTTGCGCGCGACTTCTGGAATATCGTCGTAATCGCGGCGATTGCGCGCCGGCAACATCACCCGCTTGATCCCGGCCGAATGCGCGGCCAGCACCTTTTCCTTGATGCCGCCCACCGGCAGCACCAGGCCGCGCAGGCTGATCTCGCCCGTCATGGCGGTATCGCTGCGGATGGTGCGGTCGGTCATCAGCGAGGTGAGCGCCATGAACATGGCGACGCCTGCGCTGGGGCCGTCCTTCGGGATCGCTCCCGCCGGCACGTGCACGTGAATGTCGCTCTTCTCGAAGCGAGTGGCATCGATGCCGAGTGCGACGGCGCGGTTCTTCACGATGGACAGCGCCGCCTGCGCGCTTTCCTTCATGACATCGCCAAGCTGGCCGGTAAGGATCAGCCTGCCGCCGCCGGGAATGCGCGTCGCTTCGATGAACAAAATGTCGCCGCCGACCGGAGTCCAAGCAAGCCCGGTCGCCACGCCCGGAACGCTCGTGCGCATCGCCGCTTCGCTTTCGAATTTCGGCGCGCCGAGGATCGGCACGAGATCTTCGCGCGTAATGCGGATCGGCCCGCTCTGCCCTTCGGCAATGCGCACCGCGGCATTGCGCAGCACCTGGCCAATCAGCCGTTCGAGGCTGCGCACGCCCGCTTCACGGGTGTAGTTCTGGACGATCTCGCGCAGCGCGGCATCGTCGATCTCGACCTGACCTTCCTTCAGCCCATTCGCCTCAAGCTGCCGCTTCACCAGATAGCGGTGGGCGATCTCCAGCTTCTCGTCAGCGGTGTAGCCGGCGAGGCTGATGATCTCCATGCGGTCGCGCAGCGGCCCCGGGATCGTGTCGAGCATATTGGCGGTGGTGATGAACACCACGCGGCTCAAGTCGAACGGCACCGCGAGATAATTGTCGCGGAAGGTGTTGTTCTGTTCCAGGTCCAGCACTTCGAGCAAAGCCGCACCCGGATCGCCCTGGATGCCGGCGCCGAGCTTGTCGATCTCGTCGAGCATCATGACGCAATTGCGCGAACCGGCCTTGCGGATGGCCTGAATGATGTTGCCGGGCA
>JASHVC010000707.1 GCA_030039655.1 Xanthobacteraceae bacterium
AGACCGATGCGCGCTATACGCCCTTCAATCATCTGAGTGACGGGCAGGCGCGCTTCGAAGTGATCAACTCGATGCTGTCCGAAGAGGCAGTACTTGGCTTCGAATATGGCTACACGCTGGCCGAGCCCAATGCGCTCACGCTCTGGGAAGCGCAATTCGGTGACTTCGCCAACGGCGCGCAGGTGGTGTTCGATCAGTTCATCTCTTCGGGCGAACGCAAGTGGCTGCGCATGTCCGGGCTCGTCTGCCTGCTGCCGCACGGTTACGAAGGGCAGGGACCCGAACACTCGTCCGCGCGGCTCGAGCGCTATCTGCAGATGTGCGCCGAAGACAACATGCAGGTTGCCAACTGCACGACGCCGGCGAACTACTTCCACATCCTGCGCCGGCAATTGAATCGCGACTTCCGCAAGCCGCTGATCTTGATGACGCCGAAGTCTTTGCTCCGCCATCATCGGGCGGTGTCGCGGCTCGATGAGATGGGCCCGAATACGACGTTCCACAGATTGCTGTGGGACGACGCGCAAATGCAGGCGGATGCGAAGACCAAGCTTGTGGCCGACGCCAAGGTCCGCCGCGTCGTTCTGTGTTCCGGCAAGGTCTATTACGATCTTTACGAGGAACGCGAAAAGCGCGGCATCAACGACATTTATCTGCTGCGCATCGAACAGTTGTATCCGTTCCCCACCAAGGCGCTGATGGCGGAGCTGTCGCGCTTCAAGGAGGCGGAGATGGTCTGGTGCCAGGAAGAGCCGCGCAACATGGGCGCGTGGGTGTTCGTCGATATCTTCCTCGAATGGGTGCTCAATCAGATCGGCGCCAAGCACCGCCGCGCCCGCTATACCGGCCGCCCGGCCTCCGCGTCGACCGCCGTCGGACAGATGTCGCTGCATCTGGCGCAGTTGAAGCAGTTTTTGGACGACGCATTGAAGTAACCCCACCGTCATCCTGAGGTGGCGACCGAAGGTCGCCCCCGAAGGATGATGCCCGGGCCGTCGCCCTTCGAGGCTCGCTTCGCTCGCGCCTCAGGGTGACGGTCAGAAAGCAGAGGCTTCATGGCTGAGATTCGCGTACCCGCGTTCGGGGAATCGGTGACCGAGGCGACCATCGGCAAATGGTTCAAGAAGCCGGGTGATGTGGTCGCGGTCGATGAACCGCTCGTCGAACTCGAAACCGACAAGGTGACGATTGAGGTGCCGGCGCCTGCTGCCGGCGTGCTTTCGGGCATTTCGGTCAAGGATGGCGATACGGTTGCGGTCGGCGCGCTGCTTGGCGAGATCAAGGAAGGTGCCGCTGCCGCGCCAGCAAAAGCGCCGCCGCAACCGTCGGCGCCCGCCGCGCCGCCTGCGACTCCCGCGGTCGCAGCTACGCTCGCACCTTCGGCCCCTGCACCCTCCGCACCCAAGCCCACCGCCACCAAAGCGCCGCCGCCCGAAACACCACTCGCGCCGTCGGTGCGCCGGCTCGCTGCGGAATCCGGCGTTGATGCCGCGACGGTGCCCGGCACCGGCAAAGATGGCCGCGTCACCAAGGGCGACATGCTCGCTGCTATCGAGCGCGCGGCCGCACAGCCGATGCCAGTGGCGCAGCCGGCTGCCGCCGTGCAGGTCCGCGCGCCCACGCCGCCCGACGATGCCGCGCGCGAGGAGCGCGTACGCATGACGCGGCTCCGCCAAACCATCGCGCGCCGCCTGAAGGAGGCGCAGAACACCGCCGCGATGCTCACGACCTTCAACGAGGTCGACATGAGTCACGTCATGGCGCTGCGCACCCAGTACCGCGATCTGTTCGAGAAAAAGCACGGCGCCAAGCTCGGCTTCATGGGTTTTTTCGTGCGCGCGTGCGTGCAGGCGCTCAAGGAAATCCCGACCGTGAACGCCGAGATCGACGGCGCCGACATCATCTACAAGAATTACTATCACATCGGCATCGCGGTCGGCAGTGAGCGCGGCCTCGTGGTGCCAGTGGTGCGCGACTGCGATCAAAAAACGCTCGCCGAGATCGAGAAAGCGATCGCCGATTTCGGCCGCCGCGCCCGCGACGGCGCGCTCAAGATCGAGGAATTGCAGGGTGGCACCTTCACCATCACCAACGGCGGCATCTACGGCTCGCTGATGTCGACGCCGATCCTCAACGCGCCGCAATCCGGCATCCTGGGCATGCACAAAATTCAAGAAAGGCCGATGGTGGTCGCCGGCAAGGTCGAGGTGCGGCCGATGATGTATCTGGCGTTGTCCTACGACCATCGCCTGGTCGATGGCCGCGAGGCGGTGACGTTTTTGGTGCGGGTTAAAGAATCCCTGGAGGACCCGGCACGGCTGATTTTGGATTTGTAGGAGTGGACGCCAGCCACTGGCCGGAAAAGAGCTCGCGATGTCAATCATCGGCATTGTAGATGCAGCAAAACTCTATATGTATCCTAATGGTCACCCGCCTCCCCATTTTCACGTTCTCTTTGCCGAGTATCGCGCGGTGATTGACATCAAGACGATGAAACTGACAAGGGGCAATTTGCCAAAGGCGAAGCTTAGAGCGATTATCAAATGGGCTAAGCCTCGTCGGGCCAAACTCGTTGAGGCTTGGAGTATTACGCAGCAGAACTTCGTTCCTGAGAAAATCTCATGAAAAAGCTGCCGAGAATCGTCTCAGCCGAACCCGTCATCCACGGCGTGCTCAAGCTTGTCTTTACGGATGGATATCAGGGCGTAGTCGACATCAGGCCGCTGATCGCAAGGGGTCGAGTTTTTAGCTGGCTTCAGAAGGATAGAAATTTCCGCAAAGTCAAAATCGAAGAGTACGGGCATCACATTTTTTGGGTCAACGACAAGGGCCAAGAAATTGACCTGGGGGCAGATTCCTTGAGGCGCGACGCCGAGAAACAGGCCGAGTTGCACCGGCTCATAGCGAGCTGACTGGCCGAAGACCATGCCCTACGACCTTATCGTCATCGGTAGCGGCCCCGGCGGCTATGTCTGCGCCATCCGCGCCGCTCAGCTTGGGATGAAAACCGCCGTGATCGAGAAGAACGCCACCTTCGGCGGCACCTGCCTCAACGTCGGCTGCATTCCCTCGAAGGCGATGCTGCACGCCTCGGAGCTTTATGAGGAAGCCGGGCAGACGTTCGGCCAGATGGGCATCAAAGTCGGGACGCCGAGCGTCGATCTGGCGGCGTTGCTCAAATACAAGGACGGCAATGTCGAGAGCAACGTAAAGGGCGTCGATTTTCTGTTCAAGAAAAACAAGATCGAGACCTTTCGCGGCACCGGCCGCGTTGTCGCCCCCGGCAAGGTCGAGGTGAAAGCCGACGACGGTAAGGCGCAGACGCTGGAGACGAAGAATATCATCATTGCCACCGGCTCCGACGTCGCGCGGCTGCCCGGAATCCAGATCGACGAAAAGCGCGTTGCGTCGTCCACCGGCGCGCTAACCCTCGGCAAGGTGCCGCAAAAACTCATCGTGGTCGGCGCCGGCATCATTGGCATGGAGCTCGGCTCCGTCTGGCGGCGGCTTGGCGCCGAGGTGACGGTCGTTGAGTTTCTCGATCACATCCTGCCGGGCCTCGATGGCGAGGTCGCGCGCCAGTTCCAGCGCATCCAGCAGAAGCAGGGAATAACGTTCAAGCTCTCGTCCAAGGTGACAGCGGTCGACACCTCAGGAAAAATTCTGAAAGTCAGGATTGAGCCAGCCGCGGGCGGCGGCACAGCGGAGACCAAAGAGGCGGACATCGTGCTGGTGGCGATCGGCCGCGTACCCTATTCCGAAGGCCTCGGTCTCGACGCCATCGGCGTGAAACGCGATAGCCGTGGCCGCGTCATTGTCGATGCACATTACCGCACCAACGTCGCCGGCATCTATGCGATCGGCGATGTCATCGCCGGCCCGATGCTCGCGCACAAGGCCGAGGAGGAGGGCGTCGCGGTCGCTGAAATCCTCGCCGGACAGGCCGGCCACGTGAATTACGAGGTGATTCCAAACGTGGTCTACACGTTCCCGGAGATCGCCAGCGTCGGCAAGACCGAGGAAGAGCTGAAGGCCGCGGGCGTCGCCTACAACGCCGGAAAATTCCCCTTCACGGCCAACGCGCGCGCGCGCGCCAATCTCGCAACCGAAGGCTTCGTCAAAATCCTCGCCGACGCCAAGACCGACCGCGTGCTCGGCGTGCATATTCTGGGGCCGGACGCCGAAACCATGATCGCGGAGGCCGCCATCGCCATGGAATTCGGCGCCTCATCCGAAGACATCGCCCGCACTTGCCACGCCCATCCGAC
>JASHVC010000055.1 GCA_030039655.1 Xanthobacteraceae bacterium
ACTTGAGCAGCGGCTCAAGTGTATATTGCGAGATGAGCTGATAGGGCTCGAGCGGCAAGCTGCCGTCATTGGTTGCACGCGTGTCAGCCTGAGCCTGGGCGACCGACGGGTACGGCAGGCGTAACAGCGGCCGCTCGTTAAGCGCGAGAACAATGTAGACATCCATCGGACAATCGGAGCGCAGTCCCGCGGCACGGATTTTTTGCGCGAGCCCCATGCGGCGATAGATTTCCATCGTGCGCGCGTTGACGCGCTCCATCTTCGGCAAGAACGCCGGCCGCTCCTTCTGCTCGATGAGAATACAGCGCACGCCGCGCTGGCCAAGATCGATCGCAAGCGTGAGCCCGGTGGGCCCGGCGCCTACGATCAGAACGTCACTGTCCATCATGCCCCGAGTGTTCCGCTACGCGCCAGCCGCCGCCCCGATCGCTCACTTCTGCGGCGTCTCGAGTTCCAGCTCGGTGAACGACTGATAGGCAACACCGGTACATTGCTCCGGTGTAGCATCGATAAACTGCGTGGGGACGCCACCCAGATAAATCACCGCCTTAGTCCTTGGCTGATTGCGCCCGCTGAGCTGAACGCAAACCACATAATGCGGGGTCGAACTCTCCGCGACTGGCTTGAGCTCGGGTGGAGCGATGAGCGCACGGCGGAAGTCGGCGCGGTCCGTCAAAACCGTCGTGAGCATGGTGGCGATCTGCTGCCGGTAATTCGCCGGATAGGCGTTCGGATCAACGGCCGGCGCGGCCTGCTCACGCTTCGGCCCTCCGAACAGACTCTTGCCGCCGCATCCGCCGAGCGCCAGTGCGACGATCAGATAAACTACACCTGCACGCCAGGTCTTCATTGCCACGTACAACCGAAATGCACCTTCATGCCGCGGTAAGTTTCATCAGCGCCAGGGCGGCGCGGCCGTTTGGGCCGTATGGATTACCAACTGATTCGTTCATTTCGAAGTGGTTATAGTTTGCCGCTTCGATCAATTCCACGGGCTTGCCGGCAGCTTTGACGGCAGCGGCAAAATCACGGTTTTGACGCTGAAATTCGGGCGTCTCGTTGCCGCCATAGGTGACGATCACGGGTGGGTGCAGCAAATCCAGATGGCGCTGTGAGCTCATGGATTCCTCCATCTCATCCGTGAACTTGACGTAATTGCTGCGTTTAGAAAGCCGCACCGCCTTCATATCGTACATGCCGCTCATGCATACCCCGCCTTTCACGATCGTCGGCGGCAGGCCGAAATCCTTTTGCCAATCGGTGACAAGAGCAACACCGCACAGGTGTCCGCCCGAAGAGTGCCCGCCGACATAGAGTCGGTCCGGATCGCCATCGAAAAGCGCAGCGTTCTTGTAGGTCCAGGCGATCGCGCGGCGGACCTGCTCTGCCATGACCCGCAGATCGCCGTTCGCCACATCGACGGAAATGAAATCGGGCACGACGTAATGGGCGCCGGCATTCACGAAGGTCTCGGCCGCAAACGCGTACTCCTTGGCGCGGCCATGCAGCCAGGCACCACCGTGAATGAATAAGAAGATCGGCGCCTTGGGCCGCTTGGTACGAAAGATATCGAGCATCTCGATCTCGGTCGGGCCGTACGCTTCACGCTGTGGCGGGCCGAGGCGCCGTCGCGTCAATTCGCTGTTGCTCGCAAGTCTGGCAAGAATTTGATTACCGAGCGGAGCGTAAAATGACTGATCGTAGGCGGCATCGAGTTCGACCTGATCCAGATTCATCCACACGCTCGGCCCCTGTGGGTGCGGCGGTGGGCCGATCTGACATTCCCCGGCAAGCGCCGGGGCAGCCGCCACTGCGGCCGCGGCGCCGAGCACCGAGCGTCTGCTAACCGACCTCGCCATCCATCGACGAGAGTTACTGTCGTCACTCATTTTGTTGTCGCCTCCTTCTCGAATCTCTTTGGCAACGTAACATGCGGCCGAAGCCACAGGTTAACGATCGTCGTCCGTTACCGGGCCGCACCAGCCGGGCAGGTAATCGGCATCAGTGCTTTTGGCTAATTTCAGGGCCATCTCCATAGCGCTCCCGAAATCCTGCTCGACCGTCTTTTGCTTGACGCGTCGACGCAGGAAATCCGCCCAGATGAATTCGGAGAATGGCGTCGTGTCTTTGGCGAACCCGCCGGAGCGCCGCAACTCGCCGGCGAGGGAACGATAGGGATCGTCAACCATCTCGGCGACCGATTTGGGAATCTCTTCGTAGTGCTGACGGCGGCCTTTGGCGTCGAACGGATGCATCCACCCATGATTATCCATCACCGTCCAAAACTCGTCGCTCTCAAGCCTGCTGAGATTGGCGACGACCGTGACAGCAAGTTCAGCGACCTTCTCCTGGTGGAGCGCCAACGCCAAATGATGGTGATCGATGACGTAATGCCGGCGCTTGGGGCCAAGGATCACAGGGATCATGTGCTTGCCGAGAAATTTCTGGCCCTTTTTGGTTCCCGTCCCGCGCCAACGTTTACGCTTCTCCGCAACTTCGCGCATGCCGACCGTGATCTGAGTTGGACGGAGTTCGGCGATCGCAACCGTCGTCAGCAAAGGTTCGCGGATCATGTGTGGCTCCCTCTTTGAACTCGTGGTTCGATCATAACGGCGGGGCCGATGCCCCAAAAGAGAGCCGCCCGGCGCGGGCTGGCACCGGGCGGCTCGGTATTAGCGAACTGCGTGTTTGCTTAGTGTGCGAGCGGATTGGGCCGAACCTGGATGTGAACCACCATAGGCGTCATGCCCTTGCCCCCCTCCTTCAACCACGGGGTTCGATCGCCCTGGGAAGACCACAGTCCCCTGCCCTTCCAGCCTGCCTTCGGATCGTCGATGCGGGCATCGAGACCTTTGGCGTAGAAGCTCATCGGATAGGGGATGCGGAGAACCACCATCTTGCCGTCAACGAGAGCGTTGAAGCCGTCGTTTTCGTTGCCAGTGGAAATCGGCACGTTCTCACCGAGACCGACCGCGTTGTGCTGATCGACCCAGGTGTAGTAGCTCGCCTCGGCGCTGTTATCGCCGATGCCGGCAAAGCCCGGTCCTGGATATTTGTAGAACGTCCAGCCTTCGGGGCATTGATCGCCAACCGCCTGCGGACCGTTGAGCGGGCCCTTGCACTTGTTGCGGTCGAAGCCGCCGAGATGACCGCTGGCTAGCGACACCCAGACCACGCCCTTTGAATCGATGTCGCCACCGCGCGGGCCGAAGCCCGGCGCTGCGATCTTGTAGAACTCAGAGAGCTTGGTCTTCGGATCGTAACGCATGATGCCGCCTGGGCCGGCGAAGACGTTGACGGTGTACCAGACAGAGCCGTCGGCAGGGTTCGGCATCACGGCGTAGGTACCCGACCCACCGATCATCATGTCCTTGTTAGGATCGCGCGGCTCACCGGGCTTGGTGAAGTCGTCGAGCTTACCGTTGCCGGTGGTGTCGAGGACAAACGGCGCCCAACCCTCCGCCTTTTCCAGGTCGCCGGTCTCGTCGAACACCCTGGTGTTGAGCCAGGTGGCGAGCATGCCGCCCCCGCTCGTCCACAGGGTGTTGTCCTTGTCGAAGCCGAATTGCAGGTGATGGGTGCCGTAGCAGGTGTCGATGAAGGTGAATTTGTCGGTCTTCGGGTTGTACATCGCCAACTGGCGTTCGTTTTTCTCGATCGGAAAGACTTTCGCATAGGGGTTGTCCGAACCCTTGCGGCAGTAGGCCGGCGTGCCAGGCGTGTGATTGGTCCCGGTCATCCAGACTCTGCCCTTCTGATCGAACATGTCATTGTGATTGTCGAATTTGGTGTCCCAGACTTGGTCCTTGCCCCAATACGCCGAAGCCGCCATCGGCTTTTCGATGGCGGCATGACCTACGCCGCCGACATCCCCGAAGGCCTCTGGCACGTCCGCACCTTCCGGCGGTGTTAGGTAGGTGACCACGCCGGTCTTGGGATCGAGAACCGGCAGGTGGTCCGTCGCGTATTCGGGTGAGCCGTAGAGCTTGCCATAGGCATTCACGGTCGGATCACGCTTATCGGACGAGATCAGATCGTGCAGGTATTGCTTATCGTTGCCCCAGTCCCAAGTGGTGACGACAACATTGCGCTCGATTCCCTGCGGACGTTCTGGTTTGACGCTGGGCAATTCGCCCTTGGCGATGCGGTCGGTCCAATCGCCGAAGTATTTCAGCGGCACGCCGTTGAACTTGCCGGCAATGGGATTGATCATCAGCGGGGCTGCCTGCCCTGATTGGATGCGGCGCGCCCAGGCTTCTTCACCGGTCTTGAACGAACC
>JASHVC010000056.1 GCA_030039655.1 Xanthobacteraceae bacterium
ACGTGCGCGCCATGCGCGCCATTGCGGAGGAAGCCTTCGCGATGGTGCGCGAATACAAGGGCTCCCACTCGGGCGAGCACGGCGACGGCATCGTGCGCTCTGAGTTTCACGAGAAAATGTTTGGTCGCGAACTCGTGCAGTCCTTCGAGGAAGTGAAAGATCGTTTCGATCCGTACGCCTTGTTCAACCCGGGAAAATCGTGCGCGCGCCGAAATTCGACGACCGTCGCCTGCTGCGCTACGGCCCCGATTATCGCGCCGACGCGATAACCACCGCGCTCGACTGGTCGGCCTACCCGGGCGCGGGCGGCGGTTTTCAGGGCGCGGTGGAAATGTGCAACAACAACGGCGCCTGCCGCGCGCTTTCGGGCGCGGTCATGTGCCCGAGCTATCGCGTCACCCGCGACGAGCGCGACGTGACGCGCGGCCGCGCCAACACGCTCCGCCTCGCCATCACCGGCCAGTTCGGCCCGGACGCATTCACTTCCGATGACATGGCCGAGACGCTGAAACTTTGCGTCTCGTGCAAAGCCTGCCGGCGCGAATGTCCCACCGGCGTCGACATGGCGCGCATGAAGATCGAGGTCATGCGCGCGCGCGTCGGGAAACTCGGGCTGTCGCTGCACGACCGTCTGGTCGGATACCTGCCGCGCTACGCGCCGTACGCGGCGCGCATGCCCTGGCTGATGAATTTGCGCGACGGATTGCCCGGCGGGGCGAGATTGTCGGAGGCGCTTGCAGGCTTCAGCGCGCAGCGGAGCCTGCCGAAATGGCGGTCGGATTGGTTTCGCGATCCCGATGCTTCGCGGCCGGCAAGGCATGAGAGCGGAGAAAGCCGCGACGTTATTTTGTTTGTCGATACTTTTAATCGCTATTTCGAACGTGAGAACATCGACGCCGCGCTCAAGGTCCTCGGCGCCGCCGGCTATCGGGTCCGTGTGGCGACGCCAAACGACGGCGGCCGTCCGCTGTGCTGCGGCCGCACGTTTTTGTCGGTCGGGAAAGTAGATGAAGCCCGTAAAGAGGCAGAACGCACGCTCGCTACGATCGCACCGTTCGTCGCTGACGGCGCGCCGATCGTCGGGCTGGAGCCGAGCTGTCTATTCAGCTTCCGCGACGAAATCCCCGCGCTGATCAAGAGCGATGCGGCGCGCGAAGTGGCTCAAAGCGCGCTGTTGTTCGAGGAGTTTCTGGCGCGCGACGCCGCTGCCGGAAAACTCGACCTCAAGCTCGCCTCCAAGAAGAAGCGCGCCATGCTGCACGGCCATTGCCATCAAAAGTCATTCGATACGATGACGGCGGTGCAGAGCGCCCTGGAGATTATTCCCGATCTTGAAGTCACAACAATCGAATCAAGTTGCTGCGGGATGGCGGGCGCCTTCGGCTACGATGCCGACACCATCGACGTATCGCGCGCCATGGGGGAATTGTCATTGCTGCCGGCCGTGCGCAATGCTGATGCGGACGCCATCATCGTCGCGGACGGAACGTCGTGCCGGCATCAGATCAAGGATGGGACGGGACGCGATGCAATCCACGTCGCCCGCGTGCTGGCAGCCGCTTTGCCGTAAGGGCAAGCCTTCATCGCTCCTGCCGCAGCGCGCTCTCGTGCCAGCGGCGCAGCGCCAGATAATTGATCAGCGCCAGCAAATAAAAGATCACTAGGCCGGTGGCGGACAGCAACAGCAGTGCCGCGAACATGCGGGGGATGTTGAGCCGGTACTCCGACTCGATGATGCGGAAGGCAAGCCCTGAACCCGCGCCGGCCGAGCCTGCTGCGATCTCGGCGGCTACAGCGCCGACCAGTGACAAGCCGCCGGCGATGCGCAGGCCGCCCAGCATGTAAGGCAGCGCCGACGGCAGCTCGAGATTCCACAACATCTCCGGATGCGAGGCGCCGTACAGCGCAAACAGGTCGGACAGATTGCGATCGACCGACTTGAGGCCGAGCGTCGTATTCGCCAGCACCGGAAAGAACGCCACGATCCAGGCGCACACCAAGACCGCCGTCGGCTGCTGCAAATAGACGAGCAGCAGCGGCGCAATCGCGATCACCGGCGTCACCTGCAGGATGACCGCGTAAGGATAGAGCGAATATTCGATAAACCGCGATTGGTTGAACAGCACCGCCAGCCCGACGCCACCGACCGCGGCCAGCAAAAACCCCTCGAAAGTCGTTGTCAGCGTCACCAGCAGCGATTGGGACAGGACAGGCCAATCAGTCACAAGCGTGCGCAGCACCAGACCGGGCGTCGGCAGCACGTAAGGTGGAATTTCCCAAAACCGCACCGCCGCATCCCAGATCAACAGCGCAAGCACCAGCACGGCGACCGGAAGCGCAATGCGCAACGTACGCTCTCGTGTCGCTATCCCCGCTCGTCCCCGCGAAAGCGGGGACCCAGCTGCTTTCCGATCAGACGTTGCCGGATTCCCGCTTTCGCGGGAATGAGCGGCAGGAGGATCGGCACTCATTGTTCGTCGCCCCCGGCCGCCATGGCCTGCGCCAATGCCTCCGAAGTGCGTCGACAATACGCGACGTACTCGGCAGAGGTACGGAAATTGCCGTCGCGCGGATACGGCGCTTCGACTTCTAGCTCTGTAAAGATACGGCCCGGCCGCGCCGCCATCACGGCGATACGGCCGGAGAGATAGACCGACTCGAAGACCGAGTGGGTGACGAACACCACCGTCGTGCGCATCGCCTGCCACATCTGCAGCAGATCGTCGTTGAGTTTGAAGCGGGTAATCTCGTCAAGCGCGGCAAATGGTTCATCCATAAGCAGCAGCGCCGGCTCGGTCACGAGCGCACGCGCAATGGAGACGCGCATGCGCATGCCCCCCGACAATTCGCGCGGATAAGCACCGGCGAATTTTTGCAACCCGACGCGTTCGAGCGCAGCGTTGATGCGCGCGGCGGCACTGTCGGCGGGTGCGCCGGCGAGCTTGAGCGGCAGCCGCACGTTGTTGAACACCGTGGCCCACGGCATCAGGGTCGGCTCCTGAAAGACGAAGCCGATGCGGCTGCCCTTCTGGGCACCCGCCGGCGCGGTCCATTCGACCGCGCCCTGGGTCGGCTCGCTCAATCCGGCGATGATGCGCAAAGCCGTCGATTTCCCGCAGCCTGAAGGCCCGAGTAGCGACAGAAATTCGCCCTCGCGCACTTCGAGGTCGAGGCCCTTCAGCGCCAGCGTGCCGTTTGGAAAGGTCTTGCCGACGCCGCGGAGGGCTACCAGAGTCGCGGATGAGTTCTTCGCGGTCGTCGGCATCACAACTCTTGCCTCACCCTGAGGCGCTCGGCGCCAGCGGGTCCGGCCCGAAGTGGCCGGCCCGATGACAGGCTCCGCGCCGAGCCTCGAAGGGTGATTTCAGGGATTCTCGGGCCTCATCCTTCGAGGCTCGCTTTGCTCGCACCTCAGGATGAGGTCTCATCACTTCAGCCGCAGATCGAGCCCGACCTTTTTGTCGACGAATTGCAGCGTGTAGGCCCGGCGATAATCGAGATCGGGTTTGACCACGCCGGCGCGCACCATCTCTTCAAAAAAGCTCTTCATCCGTTCGTCCGTCATCGCGCCGATGCCGAGGCTCGACGAGTCGCCGGAGTCGACGATGCCGTACTGTTTCATCGCGGCGACCGAATAGGCCAGAAGGTCGTCGGTCATCTCCGGGTTTTGGTTTTTGATAAGCTCGTTGCCGAGGGCGTTTCTGCTGTAAATGTAGTGGTACCAGCCGATGATTGTGGCATCGACGAACCGCTGCACCAGTTCGGGCCTTTTATCGACGAGGTCGCGCCGCGTCTCGATCAACGTGGAGTAGGTGGAAAAGCCCTGGTCGGCGAGGAGAAAGACCTTGGGCTTGAAGTGCGCCGCCTTCTCGATGGCGAACGGCTCCGAGGTCACATAACCCTGCATCGCGCTTTTTTTGTCCGCGAGAAACGGCTGCGGATTGAACGTGTAGGGTTTTACCCGAGATTCGCTGAAGCCGTAGTCAGCCTTGAGCCATTGAAAGTAAGTCGCCATGCCCTCCTTGGAAACGAACAGCGTCAGATTCTTTAGGTCGGTGAATTTTTGTAGGGCCGGATCCGGATGGGCGATGAGCACCTGCGGGTCCTTCTGGAACAGGGCGGCGACTTCGACCGTCGGAATGTTCTCGGCCACGGCATCGAAACCCTGCAGGGTGTTGGCGCTCAGATAGAAATCGAGCTTGCCGACCGGCAGCAGGATACGGTTGTTCGTGTTCGGTCCGCCCTGCACGATATTTACGTCGAGCCCGTACTTCCGATAGGTGCCGTCGGCGAGCGCCTGGTAGAAGCCGCCGTGCTCGGCCTCGGCCACCCAGTTGGTGCCGATCGAGACCTTGTCGTGCGTCTGGGCGGTCTG
>JASHVC010000708.1 GCA_030039655.1 Xanthobacteraceae bacterium
CGCGCTTGGCATCGATGCCCGAGGCGATACCGGCGCCTGTGAGGAGGCTTTGCAGCCGCGTGGCGAGCCGCGGATCGCCCGGCGCGCCGTAACGCAATTCGTAGAGCGCTTTGGGAAAGCCATAAAAATCGTGGATCGTCTCGGGATGGGAAGAGCTAGTAACCGTGGGCTCATCGGTTTCCCAATGAGCTGACGCCACCACGATGGCCGTGGGCTTCGGTAACGTCACGGGTAGGCCGCGCAAAAATCGCGTGGTGGGCTCGTCCTCCAGCGCCAGCATGGGAGAGCCATGTGAAAGAAAAAGCGCCGGCATGCGATCGGTCATTGCTAATTTCTCCTGGAAAAATGTGCTCGGTCTGGTGGCCGCCAGGCCGAACCTTGGGTCTACTGGGAGCGGTGCGAACGGGCGAATGTTTGATGCGAAGCATCTCAGTGAAATTAACGTGGTAAATTATAAGCTAAGACATTTACTGCTTAGCTAATTAATCGTAAATTGAGTCAGGAGGCTGGACATCAGGGACTGTGGGTTTCCACTCATGCGCTTAAGAGTGTTGGACGTCGCCAAGGACCGTACCGGTTCGGCGTTGGTAGAGTTCGCTTTCGTGATGCCGGTGCTGCTGCTTATTTTTATGGGCCTCGCCCAGTTCGGCATCCTTTTTTACAACTACATCATGGTGACGAACGCGGCGACAATAGGCGCGCGGCAGCTGTCGATCAGCTACGCGGATACGACACCTTACACCGACACCACGACCGTAGTTCAAAATTCGGCGACGCTGAGCGGCTTGACGATCACGCTTGCCGTCGGCGGGACGACCTGCTCGACCGACACAGCGTGCGCTACTGCGCTAAAAAACGCGAACCAGGCAGGCCAACCTCCCAACGCTGCGATTCCGGCAAGTGTGACCGTCTCATATGCTTGCGCCATTGCCTTGATGCCGACTTCCTGGTTGAACATGACGGGCGTCTGTCCCCTGACCGCGACAATACAAGAGCCGGTGGAATGACCATCGAAAGACAGGAACGCGTAAGATGAAACGGAAAATTTCTTCCTTTGTCCGCGGCTTGCAACGCGACGAAAGCGGCGTGGTGGCCGTGCTAGTGGCTATATTGATCATCGCTATTGTCGGATTGGGCGCGCTCGCGATCGATGTCGGCAACCTTGCCTATTCGCAAAGGCGACTCCAGGAGACAACCGACATGGCGGCGCTGGCGGGAGCGTTCGCACTCTCCTGCAGTCAGGTCCCTCCTTGCACCAGCGGCTCAGAAATCACCGCGGCGAAATCCTACAGCGCCATGAGCGCCTACAATGGGAAGAACGTACAGGCCGGTCTCAACGTGACGTCGATGACCGCCCAGGGCAAATGCCTCACCAACTTCGGAAGTAACAACAACGTCTACTATAACGCATCGACTGGACAGTGCACCGCGTTGGACGGCTATAACGCAATCGAGGTGCAGCAGCAGGCGACGGTGCCGTTCCAGTTGGGCCAAATCTTCGGCTTCGGTTCAGTGACGCTCACTGCCACCTCGCTGGCGGGTGCGAAGGGCTCCACTGGTACGCCGCCGCTCAACGTGATGATTGTGCTCGATACGACCCAATCGATGGGCGACGCCGACTCCAGTGGCAATGCAGCCACCTGCGGGACCAATAATCCGACGAGGATTCAATGCGCGCTGTTCGGAGTAAGAGTCCTTCTGAACGAACTCGCGCCTACCCAGGACCAGGTCGGTCTCATGGTGTTTCCGCAAGTGAGCACAGGCACCGTATCAGACGACTACAGTTGCACCGCCAATCCCCAGCCAACGATCGAGCCGTACAGCGCTACCACCGGAGCGACCTATCAGATCATTTCGGCCTCGGACAACTATCGCACATCCGACAGCGCAGGCACGCTGAACGGCGCTTCTGAGCTCTCGAACGCGTCGCAATACGGACCAAACGGTAGCGCTTGCGCGGGCGTAAAGGCCGTAGGAGGGGAAGGTACCTATTACGCTGGGGCGATCAACGCCGCACAAAGCGCGCTCGTGGCAAGCAACGGCACCGGCGTTTGTGCCACGCAAAAGTGCAAGAACGTGATCATCCTGCTCAGCGATGGCGGCGCCGGCAATGCCTCTACTCTCTGGTCGAGCACGACCAGTCAAGCCACATCTGCCGGCGGCACTACCTTGACGTTGGCCGCGGCGGTGCCGGCCTACGTAATCCCTGGCACTTCTGTCGCCGACAATACCGCCCCCTGCCCTCAGAATACCTCTAACTGCGCGATCTCAGCCGGCACCCAGGTAGTGTCGACGAGTGGAAACACGGTGACACTCTCAAGTGCCGTGGTTTCCCCCGTCACCCCCTCTCCCACGACAAACGCCGCGACATCGCCTGGGAACAGCACTTTGCATTTCGCGGCGGTACCCTCCACGGTGACGGTCGGGATGGCGGTCACCGATACGACTCATCCCACCGCGATCGCAGCCTGCACGACCGTAACGTCGAAGACTTCTACAACGGTGACGCTGTCGAGTGCAGTTGTCGGCACCACAGCGGCCACGGCCGTAACGAGCGCGGCGACGACGGTTGGCCAAACTACCCTGTTTTTCGGGTCAGTGCCGGGAACCGTGACGACCGGAATGGGCGTGACCGATACCACCACCAGCTCCGCGATCCCATCGGGCAGCACGGTGGTGTCGTTCACTTCGACTTCGGTAACGATCTCGAATGCCACTGGTGTCACGACGACGGCCACCACCAGCGCGACCACCACGAGCAGCGCCACCCTCCATTTCAATTCGGTCCCGTCAGCAGTGCAGGTCGGTATGACAGTTACCGGCTCCGGAGTCCCGTCCGGCGCAACAGTGGTGTCCACCACCGGAACCACTGTGGTGATGTCGAAAACTGCCGCTAGCGTGGCCAGAAACGTCTCCATCACCTTCGCCGGCGACAGTGTCGCCAAGGGTGACACGATCGATTTCACGAGCGACGTGGCCAGCGGCGACACCATTGCTTTCGGCGGCGTCGGCTGTGGCGATAGCATCGCTTTTGGCACCAGCAATCAGTGCCATGAAGCGATTACGGCGGCCCAAAACGCAGCCACAGCGGGGACCTGGGTGTACTCGGTGGCCTATGGGTCAAGCACCGCGCTTAGCCCGAACTCCAACAGTTGCTCGGATACAGAGACTCCCCCGATTTCCTCCTGCACGACGATGCAGGATATCGCCTCGGATGCGTCGAAGTTCTACTCCGACGGTTCAGGAGGGTCCGGGAGCTGCGTATCGCAAAACAACGCCGCCGATCTCGGCTCAATTTTCCAGCAAATCGGCAATAGCTTGCAGTACGCCGCGATCCTTCCGCTCGGAACGAACTAAAATCCTTCCTGTTGAGTGCAAGCGCAGCGCGGCTTCGAAGGATAAGGTGCGAGCGGGGCAAGCCTTGAACGACGGCCGCATTAGGGGGCGTCTCACGACGCGTGAAGTCGACGGTACGGTTGGCAGTCGCGGATGTTCTCGCCCTTCAGCGGTGATCGTCCGATAGCAACCTGCGATTTGGCGGAGTTCACCGCGAAGAGCATAACTTGACGGCTTAGGCTCACGACGCAAAGACTCTCTGCGCAGCCTAGAACGCGTCGTCGTTTTGTGTCCATCACGTCGCTGGCGGCAATCTGTAGGATGCCCCGGTTATGCGACCCAAAGCTTTCCGTACGCTCATAAGGGGAGCCGAATCGATAAATGGGCATGTGAGAGTATTCTCGTGGCAAAAGTACTGCTGCTGGGTACCGAAGCAATGTAACCGAGGAGTACGCGTATCTTTTGAGCCCGGCCGTGTAGCGCAGGCTATCGGGTGCGATATGAAGTGCGGCGATACCGTCAGCTTGAAGGAGATGAAAGCGCGGTGGGCTTTCAGCGAAATCCGCTCCCCGCGCCTGGCGGCAGACTATCACCTTGACCCAAGGGTGCCACCGCTATCTGCGAGGATAGGGACAGCGACATTTGAATCCCTGTCGGCGGCGGACATTGATGCGCTGGTGGACATATTCGAAACATTCCGCGGAAATTATCTCAAACACTATTTGGCCGGCGTCCGAGCATTTATGGTCGAGGAGTGGTCTGCGGACCAATTGGCGCGCATTTATGTAATGTCGGAGGTGGACTCGACGGGCGCCGGGCGTTTCCAAACATTCTCAGAGTATGCTGTTGCGCCGCGGCCGACAGGCCCCGCTGCCAGACTCGATCCGCGCGTGGCGGCCGGTAGTGTGCCGTCGAGCATGACGGTCCCCACTGCCGATCCGCTCGTGGTCGGGAAATACAAGGACTTTCAAGTGCTCATCGACGGCTACTTCCGTGGGCTAATCTTTATGCGATCAGCGGCGCCCGCTGAGCGCATCGTGATGCTGGTGCCTGTTACCGGCGCGTAGGCTCAATTTTAGCTAGCCGGCCATTGTTGGCCTGCCGGCAAACACCCGCGTGTCTTGGAACTCAGCCTCGTTATTTTGCTGATGGACGACCGCGGCCGAAACCTGCCACAATTCGGTTGGCCATGGAGTTTTGCGTATCCC